>NZ_JBLWTN010000015.1:0-133220 GCF_048270125.1 Thalassoglobus sp.
GCATTCTGCACTGAGCATTCTGCACTGAGCATTCTGCACTGAGCATTCTGCACTGAGCATTCTGCACTGAGCATTCTGCACTGAGCATTCTGCACTGAGCATTCTGCACTGAGCATTCTAATCGCACAGCGAGCGAAATCGCCCATCCATGAGACGCTTCGCCCGACGGCACTCTCGACAAAACTTGCTTGCCTTGAAATTTTGCTGCGATGTGTGCGGTGCTCTGAACTTTCCGTGGAATGGCACAGTCTTCGCATTCAGATGTGACCCAACCCGAATTCAACTCTTATCAGGGAGACTCACAGTGCGGCATATAGATAATCGGCTCATCACAAAACTTGGTTTGAGCTGCGGTTTCGTTCTTACTCTTTTATTTGCAGCCATGTCACTCACTCATCAGAATGTCGTCGCTGACGATGCGACAGATTCTGCTGAGATGGACCAAACTCATGCGGTACATCCTCCCAACGCGATGTCACTGGTTGATCAATTGCGTGAATTGCAACAAAAGGTAGCAAAGCTCGAAGCAGCGTTGAAACAAAACCATTCTGGCCAAGGTGAAAGCACCATGAATGGCATGGGTATGGGAAAAATGGGCATGGCGAAAGGGATGCAAGGGATGAAGATGGGGATGGGCATGCGAGGCATGGGCATGGGGCAAATGCAAGGTGGAAGCATGCAAGGGATGTCTGATTCAAACAACTCGGGTACCGGTATGAATATGAAGGGGATGGGTGGGATGATGCCCGAAAAAGGGAAGATGGGCGGTGGGATGATGTCGATGATGGGCATGCAGCCGGGCGGCATGAAAACAATGACCATGACCACAGCCTTACCTGGTTTTCCGGGAGCGTCTCACCTCTACCATGTCGGCTCAACGGGGTTCTTTCTTAACCATTCTGATCACATCACACTCACAGCCAAACAGCAGAAGTCACTGAATGAGATCAAACAACAAGCACTCCTAGAGCAAGATGAAGCTGATCGGAATACTGAAGCTGCTGAGCAAGAGCTTTGGAAATTAACGAGTTCTGACGCTCCCGAAATCGATGAGATTGAAAAGGCGATTCGTAAAATCGAATCGTTGCGTGGAGGTCAGAGAATTGCCTTCATTCGTCGTGTGGGTGAGGCCGCAAAGATCCTGACCGATCAGCAACGGAGTGAACTCGTTGGTGCGATTTCAAAAGACCATGCCAAGGAAGAGTGACCCATCTGGAAGTCGTGAAGTTCCCAATTTTTCAATTCGTTTCCTTGAGGTGTGAAATGTCCAAACAGTCGAAGAAATCTATTGAATTTCAGTGTTTCGCAGCAGAGGCACAAGAAGTATTCCTCGCAGGCACGTTCAACGATTGGCAGCCCAATGCGACTCCCATGAAAAAGGACGACGATGGAATTTGGTCGATCAAACTGAAGCTGTCTCAGGGGCACCATGAGTACAAATTCGTCGTTGACGGAGAATGGTGCTGCCTGGCTCTCGACCAACAATCACATGATTGTCCCAACTGCGTTCCGAATGAATTGGGCTCTCTGAATCAGTTTGTTGACGTGTGATGATGCTAGTGAATTGTGCCGCCACGAGCAGCACTTCTCTCGTTGAAACTCATGTCAATGATCTTCTCCTTCAACCTTAACTACGAAAAGCAAAACCATGAATTCATTCTCAAAGTATTATCCCAGCGTCATTGTGTTCGCGTCGATTGCTGTCGCTGGTGTTTTGTTTATCAAGACAATGAATCCTGCACAAGCCGCACATGAACAACATGAGAAGGCACATCCTGTTCCGCAGCACCTGACACATATCAATACCCAGGCAGAAGCAGAATCGCTGAAGCCAGGGGACTCCCTCGCCATGGTGTGCAGTCATTGCAAGATTGTCACCGTACATCAAGTCGGGAAAGATCAATCTCATGTCAGGATGATGACCATTGGCAACAAGCATAACTGTCACGTCTGCAAAGGTTCTGTTGAAGTGGTTGGGACGGGTGATGGTCAAGGAAAACACAAGCAAGTCAAACATGTTTGCTCAAAATGTGGTGATGACGCCATGTTTATTTGTGCGACGAAAACAGGTCACAAGCATCAGCATGAAGACCATGACTAGAGGGTGTTCTTACTGGATTGAATGAACTCCGACGCTTGCTTGTCTGAAAGAACTCCTTATGAATCAAGAGCTTACTCACAGTCTCTTCTCGGATGCATTGAGCCGCCTCGATAAGGCTTCTCAGTACATTGATTTCGACACCGAGGCTTTCCAACGGCTTCAAGAACCGATTTCAATGCTCGAAGTCGTCGTCCCGGTTCGCATGGATGATGGATCTCTGAAATTGTTTCATGGATTCAGAGTACGTCACGATGACACGCGGGGTCCGACAAAAGGAGGGCTCCGTTTCCATCCCCAGATCAACCTCGATGAGATTAAGACGCTCGCATTTTGGATGACATGTAAATGTGCGGTCGTTGGAATTCCATTTGGTGGTGCTAAAGGAGGAGTGCTCGTTGACCCCAAACAACTTTCACGACTGGAGCTTGAACGCCTGAGTCGTGGCTTCATCCAACGCATGGCAGACTTCATTGGCCCTGCAACAGATGTCCCTGCGCCAGACGTGTACACAAACCCAATGATCATGGGCTGGATGATGGACGAGTATTCCAAAATCCACCGTGAACGCACACCCGCAGTGATCACCGGCAAACCGATTCCGTTGGGAGGGAGTTTGGGGAGAGACGATGCAACGGGTCGAGGAGCGTATTACTGCATTAAAGAACTGGAGAGAATTCGGAACTGGAGTCCAGAGAATATCCGAGTGGCAGTCCAAGGGTTCGGAAACGCAGGACAGCACGTGGCAAGATTGTTGTTCAATGACGGCTACCGCATCATCGCTATTAGTGACTCTCAGGGGGGGATCCTTCAACCGGAAGGAATTGACATCCCCACGGCAATTCAACGTAAAAATGTCGGTCAGGGATTCTATCCTGAACAATCGGTTTGCGATTGCCAACTCTGTGGCAAAAATGACTGTCACTGCGAGACGGAAGCCAACGCTTCACGCACGCGAATCTCAAATCAAGAGTTGTTAACACTCGATGTGGACATTCTTATCCCGGCAGCACTTCAGGAGCAGATCGTTCTCAGCAACGCCAAAGACATTCGGGCCTCAGTAATCATCGAAGTCGCAAACGGTCCAACCTCCGCGGAGGCAGACGAGATCTTGAAGGAAAATGGAATTCTCATTGTCCCAGACATTATGGCGAACGCGGGTGGAGTCACCGTCAGCTATTTCGAATGGGTTCAAAATCGAACAGGAGACCCTTGGGAAGTCGAGAGGGTCACGTCGCGACTGCAATCGATCATGTCGAGAGAGTTCAACAACATCTACCATTTGTCAGAATTGCATCAAGTTGATCTGAGAACAGCCGCATACATCCATGCTCTCTCTCGGCTTGGTGAAGCAGTGAGTTCGCTTGGCACCAGTACATACTTTTCTGCACGTCCCGCTGCCTCGTCCCCATCAATAACTCCAGAGCAGCGAACCGAATCCGTCCTCTTGAAAGATCCTGATGATTGCTGAAGTCACCCATTGGTCACCCAAACCTGTTCTCGTGGGATACTGGCGTGAAATGTTGAATCAACTTATCAAATCTGATTTCGACCATCACGATCATCATACGCGACTGATGATATTGATTATTTTGATCTGCTTGAGCATGGCAGGCGATATTCATGCTCAGGTCTCTCCCGAAGAACATGCGAAGCACCATCCTGAACAAGCGAACGCTGCGCAGTCCCAAGGCGGAGGTGAGATGCAAGGTAAGGGAATGCAAGGTAGTGGAATGATGGGCGGTGGTGGAATGATGGGCGGTGGCGGAATGATGGGCGGAGGTGAGAATGGCGGTGGAATGATGGGTGGCATGATGAAAAAGATGGGAGCCCCCAAGCCGAAGGAAATGTATCCCCGCTTGATGGGACTGCCCGATCTCCCTATGGAAGAACGCATGCAGATCGAAGTCGAAGCTCATCAGCGGATGATTGATGGAACACAATTCATGAATCAAGGATTCGATCAACTGACAGATGCAGCGCCTGGCAATGACTTTACAGCCATGCAAACTGCGACCACTATGATCAGCGAAGGTCTCGCTCAATTTGAAAGTGGTTTAGCAGCACATCGCGCGATCGCCGAAGGTCAAGCACCACGAAATGTGGCCGTTCAGTGGTTTCGGAAAGAAATGAACCTCTTCCCCCCTGCACCAGAAGCAAGGGGTTTTCAAATTTTAGGGATGTCAGCCTTTCACACGTCGATCATGCTGTTACTATTGCTGTTCTCAGGTGTGATGATCTGGATGTATTTCTTCAAGATGCGGCGAGCAACTGAGTTGATGCAGATGCTGGCATCGGGCGACTCAGCAGGTATGAGCACAAGCACCGCTGTTGATCCTTCTGTGGCAAAGCAACGTGCGGTCGTCGAGCTAAAGCCAACCAGCCAACCAACAACAACCAAATCAGGTACAGGAAGTGACACCTCCGCTGAAGCTGATTGTTGCTCGAATACTGATGATGATTGTACCGCTGGTACGATCGACATTGATGCCGAAAATCTCTCCGAAGGAGTATTACGAGTTGCAAAACGCAAACTCTGCCGCTTGCGCGTTTCTCAAATGTTTCAGGAGACCGAAGATGTCAAGACCTTCCGACTTGTCGCCTGTCACGGGGGACCGCTGCCTTTCAGTTATCTACCAGGTCAGTTCCTGACACTGAAACTTCCTGTCGGTGACAAGCCGATTCGTCGTAGCTACACGATCTCTTCGTCTCCCACCCAAGGGTATTACTGTGAAATTACCGTCAAGCGGGAAGACCAGGGAATCGGGTCACGGTATCTCTGCGACACGGTGAAAGAAGGTGACATGCTCGAGGTTCAGGCCCCGAGTGGAAAATTCATTTTCACTGGGAGTGAAGCGAACAGCGTCGTGCTCATTGGCGGTGGAGTCGGGATCACACCAATGATGAGTATTGCCCGAGCATTGACTGACATGGGATGGCCAGGAGAGATCCAATTTATCGCGGCTTGTCGCGACCCAGAACATTTCATCTTCAAGGATGAACTCGAACGTCTGCAACACAAACATGCGAATGTTCATCTGCATGTCGCCATGAGTCGTATTGAGAAGGATGTCGCTGGTTACCGAAAAGGGCGACTCAGCAAAGAACTCTTCAGGGAATGGATTCCTGACATTGAGTCACAGTGGGTTCATCTGTGTGGTTCACCAGCCATGATGGACTCGACAAAAGAGATGCTCGTCGAACTCGGTGTTCCCGCTGATCGAATTCATACCGAAAACTTTGGCTCGCAACAAAAGCCCCATATTAAGGCTGCGGCACGGCAGGCAAAGTCTGAAACGACCGAGTCTGCAGCAGCCAGTTCCTCGACCGGGAAAGTGACTTTCAGCAAATCGGAACTGTCGACGTCATTGGAGGCAGATGAAACGGTTCTCGAAGCTGCGGAACGCGTTGGAGTCGATATCGATTACTCCTGCCGGGTCGGCACCTGTGGAATTTGTGTAGCGAAGCTCCTGGCTGGAGACGTGACGATGGAAGTCGAAGATGGTTTAGAGCCTGACGAAAAAGCAGCCGGAATGATTCTCACTTGCCAGGCGAAGTCAACAGGTGACGTAACTGTGGAGGCCTGATATGAAAGAGAAAGAACGTCTGATTGTATCCGGGCTCGTATTGCTCCTGCTCGTACTCTGGCTTGGGTTCCCGTTTCATCAGTCGCCCCGCTTTGCGGGGAGTTGGCTCGGAGGCATTTTCGGGGTGAGTGGAGCATTGCTCATGATGGTTCCATTACTCTACCTCATTGTCAAAAGAGTCAAATCGTTAAAACAACGTGTTACAAAATACGTTTCCATGAGAACACTACTGGCATGGCACATCTATGCGGGAGTGCTTGGTCCAGTCTTGGTCGTCATTCACAGTGGTCACAAATACGAAAGTCCATTGGGGATTGTGTTGACAGCGATGACAATTCTCGTGGTCTTGAGCGGGTTTGTGGGACGGTATTTGATGAAACAATTTTCATCGGAAATTCGTGAAAAAGAAGCATTGCTGGCAACACTGCAAACCACCTATCAGGCAGCGATAGCTGACGTCTCCGCAAATCCGGAGCGCGCCCAGCAACTGCAACAATCGAGCGGGATTGTCCAACGTCTTGTGAACTCCATGTTTCACATTGAGACTACGACAGCTTCGGGCAGAGATGTCGAGAACATGATCCGTATGTCTGAGTCCATCGCGGATGTTGAATATGCGATCAAAACACATGAGCATTTTAAATTGTGGTTTGGAAAATGGCTTAAATTTCACATCTTGATTTCATTCGTGTTGTACATCCTCATGGCGCTACACATTTGGGCTGCTATTCATTTTGGTTTGCGCTGGTTCGATTGAAGGAATCAGTCGTTAGTTTTTCGTATCCACTGAATTTGTTTGGAGTCGAGATGGCAAAGCGAGGCAAGAATATCGTCATCGCTACTGGTATTGGAGTTCTTCTGATCACCGTCTGGCTATTGACACCTGCCGATTCTGGTTTCAAACAGCCAGCGACATGGCAACGTATGACGGAACCTGGCGCACTCTCCGCGGCCCATTCACATTTAGAGAACAACTGTGCTGCTTGCCACACGTCGGTTGTGGGGGTCGAGACCTCCAAATGCATCGTGTGTCACGCGAACAACGAGTCTCTTTTGAGGCGTCAACCGACTTCATTTCATGCCAACGTCAGTAGCTGCAAGGAATGTCATATTGAACACCTGGGGTTGAATCATCGCCCCACAAACATGGATCACTCACAATTGGTCAAGATCGGTTTACGACAACTCAAGGCAGAGCACAGGCCAGATCACCAATCACAACAGATTGCCCAGAAAATCGAAGACTGGATACTTAGCGGAAGCCTCAAAGCGAATCCGCCTCATCCACACATCACACCCGGAGAAGTCCTCCTGAACTGTGCCACTTGCCACGCGAATGATGATCGGCACTTCACGCTCTTTGGCCAGGACTGTGCACAGTGCCATGCCACGGATCGCTGGACAATTCCGGAGTTCCGACACCCCTCTCCCACATCAACCGATTGCGCTCAGTGCCATCAAGCTCCTCCCAGTCACTACATGATGCACTTCAATATGATCTCTGCACGCGTCGCTGGGAAACCACACGCCAAAGTGAACCAGTGCCATCAATGCCACCAGACAACATCCTGGAATGACATCCTGGGGGCTGGTCTCTATAAGCATCATTGACCTCATCAGAGCGTTCTCCATAGAAGCGGTTGGGGCCGCCTCATCGGCTTGATACGGTCATGGTGAATTCCGTGGGTGAGCAGTAGAGCAGAAGGTTCTAAATCTCTTTTCTGTGTGATCGATTCGAAGACGTTTGTGGTCGATGCGATTAAGAGCTGTTCAGCTCAAGCCACTCTCAACGCAGTGACAATTGCTTACCTGCACGGAATCCCACTAACCATTTCGCGAATCCGTTTTTGGTCGATTCATGGCACGTTACTTGCCTTTATCACCTGCGAGACAAAAACCTCAACATCAAAGGGATCGGTTGTGCAGGAAGCACCAGGTGATTTGTCACAACAATTACTAAGGAACTTGAATATGTTCGATTTGAAACACAGAATTCACCTGGGAATTATCGCTTCACTCGTTGCAATATCGACAACGTCGTTTGCACATGACGGTCACGATCATGGTGACCAACTTCCAGGAAGTCACCCACCCGTGCCCAACTTTTCGACTTCAACGATTCAATCTGAGCGTATGCAATCCGTACCGAGCGGAATCGCTCCTGCACAACAATTTTCAAATGCTGCTCCGCTAGGAAGCTGTACAACAGGTTGTTGCTCCGGAAACAACAATGTGCAGGTCAATTCTGAAATTCTGCCGTCCCGTTACTTCGGCAACTCTCAACTTACAACTTTCAATCGCTCGCGGACAACAGAACTTGAACAACTGGCGACCCGCCTTGCCAACTCATTGCGTTATGAAATGCAGGGGCATCAATACCTCTCCAGCATCATGGCTGATGCGAATAGTATCGTCACTGTCACACAGACTCTCGGTCAAAGTGAAATTCGTGGAGCAACTCCAGACATGCTTATTAACGAAGCACGCCCGATTGTCATGCCGTTACAGCGTTTGAGCCAATTTCTGAGAAGTTCACAAGCAGGGCAAAGTCAGCAGGCGGTCGATCAGCTGGGACAATCACTCGTACTGTGGGCGCGGGAAAAACAAAGTCCTTCGATGATCGGATCTCCTCCACCGCTTCCTACTGGAAATGTGAGAACTCCAATTTCGCCTGGCCGTGTTCCTCAGCAGCAAGTTGATATTCCCTCAGAAATGAAAGGCGTTGCGTTGTTACCTACAAATGAACAACCGATCGCCTTGCGACAAAAAACGTGCCCAGTTACAGAGGGACCTTTGGGATCGATGGGCAAGCCGATTCGAGTGAGTGTGGGAGGCAAGTCGATCTATGTCTGTTGCCAAGGATGCGTCGGGACCGTCCAGAACAACCCCGAGAAATACCTTTAGGATTTCCTTGTCACGATCATGAGAGTCAATGACGCCCACACCCTTTGCCAGGTGTGGGCGTTTTCGCTCGCACTGAAGTTACTTTTCAAAGAATTGCCGTTTTCTCGAATTCATTGCGAGACACAAAAATGGCGGGTCGTAGAATAAGAAAGTCGCCGGATGGAATCGGTTCAATTGCAGGAAGCAGAAAATGTAACTCAATTTAAGAGGTCTATTATGAAACATCTTCTACTCGGATTTGCAATCTTGGGGCTAACTATGTCTGTTGCTGAGAATTCAGCAGAAGCTGGTCGGCGAGCGCATCGCCGTCACGGGCATGCCTACTCAACGGCTGGATATTCATACGCCCCTGCGTATAGCACTTACTACAGCCCTAGCTTGAGTATTGGAATCGGTCATGGGTACTACGGAGGAGGTCACGGATACTACGGTGGTGGACATGGCTACTATGGTGGCGGTCATGGGGACTACGGTGGTGATCACGGTTACTACGGCGGTGGACATGGCTACTATGGTGGCGGTCATGGGGACTACGGTGGTGATCACGGTTACTACGGCGGTGGACACGGCTACTACGGGCACTAATCTTCGAATCTTACAAGGAACGTCGTCATCACCGTTTCAATTGGCTCGACTGAACGAAACAATGCGGCAGTCGGGCTTTTTGTTCGTGGTGCAAACAAAACACATCGCGACAGAACGAGAAGATACGGAGCTAAGAAGTTAAAAATAAGCCTTCACTACGTATTGCTGCATCATGCGTTGCGTATTGAAAAACGAGCCATTCAGAGAAATGGCGTGTCTCATCACTTCCGCGTAGTCTTGCGTGACCTGCAAATAGAGCGGGAAGATGACATGCTCAAGTTTATCGTAGAGTGAGTTCGCGTCTTCGCAACGATCAGTTGCATGTTGTTGATGATCGTCTTCGCCGATCGCCCAACCGGTGACACCTTCCGTACAGCCCTCGATCCACCAACCGTCAAGGATGCTGAGCGACGGAACACCATTCAGGGCTGCTTTCATTCCACTCGTCCCAGAGGCTTCCAGGGGTGGTTCAGGTGTGTTAAGCCAGAGATCGACACCAGATGTCATCAGCTGACCCAACTTCATTTCATAGTTCGGTAAATAGACGAGCCGAATCTTCTCACCGAGGGATTTTCGTGACTGGTACACATGATGAATGATCTCCTTTCCTTGATCATCATGCGGGTGGGCTTTGCCTCCATACACAATTTGCATGGGACCAAATTGGTCTGTGAGCTTCTGCAAGCGGTCGATGTCATCCAACAATAGGTCAGGGCGTTTATAGGCAGTGGCTCGGCGGGCAAAACCAATCGTGAACACATTCGGGTCGAGTGTCTCGTTGGTTAATCGCTCCACTTCATCCAGTAATTGCTGCTTGGCTACTTGATGCGCTTGTGAAATTTCGTCTGTCGGAATTCCTGATGCGTAACGCAAATTGAAATTATCTTCGCGCCAACCGGGGATTCGGCGATCAAATAGGTCTTGGAATGCCGGAGAAACCCACGTCGCTGCATGGACACCATTGGTAATGGAATCAATTTTGTATTTTGCGAACATATGTTGCGATACTTCACCATGACGTTTGGCAACCCCATTGATGTAGCGACTGAGATTCATAGCCAGAAACGTCATGTTGAGTTTCCCTTCGCAGCAGAAGATGTTTTTCATTCCGTAGACATCTCGATCTCCCAGGACACGTGACACCAAATCCATCGGAAACTGATCATGTCCTGCAGGAACTGGGGTATGCGTCGTAAAAACGCACTGATCGTGAACCGTTTCGACATCTGCGTCAGTTAGAATAGACTGACCTGATTGTCGTAACCTTTCATCGAGAAGCTCCAATGTCAGTAAGCTGGCATGACCTTCGTTCATATGAAATGTTTGAAGATTACTGTACCCCAGCGCCCGCAGCATTTTGACCCCGCCGATTCCTAGAATCACTTCTTGACAAAGTCGATAGTGTTGATCACCTCCATACAGGTGATCTGTCAAGGATCGATCCCACTCGGAATTCTCTGGTAGATGACTATCCAGTAAAATGACAGGAACGCGGAATCCAAAACAACCGATAACTTCGTACTTCCAGGCGCGGAGATGAACCGTGCGGTTTTCAATGAGTACGTTGACACGCTGTGGAAGTTCGACCAGTTTACTTTCTACCTCCCACGCGGCGGGTTGCTCGAATTGTCGCCCTTCCGAATCGATTCCTTGAGTGAAATATCCTTTGCGATGCAACAACGAAACAGCCACCATGGGAATCTTCAGGTCAGCGGCAGAGCGTATCGTGTCGCCAGACAGCATCCCCAAGCCACCACTATAAGTCGGAATCTCCGGGGCAAGGGCGATTTCCATCGAAAAGTATGCTACTGAATTCTTGTTGGGAAACATCATTGATGCCTGACTAATTTGCATGAAGAGCAGTTATTGAGTGTGCAGCGTAACGACATTGACAAGGCAAGATTCTCTCAGTCCGAGGAATCATTCCTCGAAGCACTATTGTTCTAAAAGTGACAAGCGATGACCTGGGTATCACGAATTTGAGAGCGACTATTGATCGCAATGCGAATCCGATTCACCATTCTATGACGATGGGAGTTCGAGACTGCTCTGGCAATCAGTGGGAAGAAAATTTGTCGAGTTGCCATCGACGCGGTGAATCGGAATTGAGGGATCAGCACGAATGCCAATGGTCACGCGGCGACCACGAACGCGAACAACCGAGAGTTCGATGTCATCGGAAATTCGAATTGTCTGACCTTGTTTGCGACTGAGAACGATCATCCTTGCGTCCCTGATAGGTTTGGTGGTGAGAAAACAGAGCCTATTGAGTTCTGACTGTGATCAAGTTTTGCACAGAGTGTACTCCAGTGATCGCGAAGACGGTTTCCTGAGCGAGTTGCTTTCGGTACCAACTGGATACGTTGCCACGAAGAACGACCTGGCCCATGGCAACATCAACTGAAATTTCAGATTGAGAGAATCGACGAATTTCGAAGAGCTGTTTTTGAACAGTCTCTTCGATATGTTGATCCTCCCCACAATTGCTTTCGAAACAACTCCTGATCATGCCTCACTCCCCTTGCCTCATACAATTCTTGACGAGCAAACCTCAAGGCAAAGTCCATACCAGTCATCAAATTTTTGACGATGGATTTCCGACGTTGGTCTGAAACTATCCCAGAATGAGAAATCACCAGCTTTTCTTTATTCGTGGCAGTACGCTCAGGATCGTAAGAGTCTGGAAATGATGAGCGATATCGCCTGCGGGGCTCCGACCAAGGAGTCAATTTGGTATGAACACCAAATTACGACTCATTGATGAGTGAGTACAACCACCGAACGTGGCTGGAGAACGTAGTACGGTTGATCGAGAACGCTCGCTGTCTCGGAGAGCGAGATATATTGAGAATCAATGCGGGCAGTGTCGATTCTCAGTTGCCAATTCATTTCCTGTTTGGCACTGATTTTAAATTGTACTTTCTCAGCACTTGAGTTGACCATCACGTAGAGATCCTCGTCCTCTGGAATTTCTTTCTCCAGGAAGAAGGCGAGGGTCCGTGAGGGGGCAGACATGTCGACAGTCCCGTGAGCGCCGTACCACTGGATATCGTTGCGCCAGAAGTGGGAACGTGAGAGTGTCGGATGTGACTTGCGAAAAGCAATCATCTGAGATACGAACTGAAAGACGTCCTGATTTTCTTCGAGTAAATTCCAGTCCAACCAAGAGGTTTCATTGTCTTGGTTATAGGGATTACTATTGCCCTGTTGAGTGTTTAGAAATTCGTCGCCCATCCGAAACATCGGAGTACCGTTCGACAGCATTAACAGGCAAAAGAAGTTTCGGACCTGTAGTTTTCGGAGTTGAATGACGTCTTGCGAAAGATTGTCGTCACCTTCTGCACCACAATTCCAGCTGAAATCGTCGTGTCCATCCATGTTGTTATGCCCGTTAGCTGCGTTCCGCTTTCGGTTGTAGGAGACAAGGTCGTAAAGCGAAAAACCATCATGTGACGTTACATAGTTGATGCTTTGAAATGGTCGAAACGCTTGTGACAAGTCGTCAGAAAAGAGGTCAGCGCTGCCGTACAGACGCGTCATGAGGTCGCCAATCATACCGTCATCTCCACGGACGAATCGCTGTAGTGTGTCACGATAGCGACCGTTCCATTGATGCCAATGAATCCCAGGAAAAGCACGACCGAGCTGATAGGCACCGCCAGCATCCCACGGCTCGGCAATCAATCGAACACTCTTGAGAGCAGGATCGTCTGCGATTTGGGCAAACAAGGGTGGGTCTTCAACGTTGATTCCACCGTCAGGATTTCGTGTAAAGATGGACGCCAGATCAAAACGAAACCCATCAACGCCCATTTCAAGAGCCCAATAGCGGAGGCTGTCCAGAATTAATTGCTGTACAACTCGATTTGACGTCTGCAGAGTGTTGCCTGTTCCGCTGAAATTGGCATACGGTTCGTGATTTGTTGAAGCTTCATTTGCGATGTAAGTTGAAGCTTCATTTGCGATGTAATATGTTCCATTGTCAAATCCCTTATAGCAGTAGGTCGGACCGGATTGACCACCTTCGCTTGTGTGGTTGTAAACGACATCAAGAATGACCTCGATTTCAGCGGCGTGCAGGGCATCGACCATCTCTCGGAAATTCGTATGTTGCTGGCAGGCGTCTCCTTCAGTGGCATAGCTCTGATGGGGAGAAAAGAAGTTCAGCGGCATGTAACCCCAGTAATTCTGCTCATCTGGATCGAACTGAAAGACTGGCATCAATTCAACAGCAGTGACCCCGAGTTTTTTTAGGTAAGGGATCTTGTCGATGATCCCCGCGAAGGTCCCCTGTCTCTGTTCGGAAACTTCGGAACTCGCATGTCGAGTGAAACCCCGCACATGCAATTCATATATGATGAGATTCGCACCGTGACGAATTCGATGAACCGGTCGGTTCGGCGATGGGCACTGACAGACCGTCAACAAGCCCAGCGGTGCTTTCCCATCGTTCGCTCCGGGCTGACTTGCGGATTCACGGTCGAAATTCTTGGGAAAGTGTACTGATTTGGCATACGGATCTAGCAGAATTTTACTGGGGTCGAATGCGATGGCGTGGAAGCCGTTGTCATTCTCTGGTCCCGCTACTCGATAGGCATAGTATTTTGCAGCGGGACAATTAGAGCGTAAGATGCGAGCGTGCCAGACTGGACCAGACTTGTTAAGGATGCCATCAAATTGAAATGTGAGGAGTGGATCAACGAGGTCGTCTTCGGAGTACAACAGTAGTGACAATGATGTTGCGTGCTTCGAATAAAGTGCAAAATTCCAGGCTTGCTGCGGTACGATCCAAGAAACACCAAGTGGAAATGGGGTTCCTTCAGAAGCTTCCCAATCAGGAACGATTGGACTTTGCAATTCTGCTTCACTTGCGTGTTTCTTACAATGCAGGCAGGAGTACTGGGTAGGCTTCATTTTATCTCAGTTTTAAAGTGGCTCGCCAGCTCAAGGCTGAATGAGCGATATCGCCCCTCCGCTCGGTCACATCCGCTCAGGGCGAGATTGCGTTTTTGAATGCCTGACTTCTCCAAGATACGATATTGGTGTTTCTTCTTCGTAAGTAACAAAGAGGTATGTCGTATGCTGGTTAAGGAATCACAAACAGTCATGGGCAATTTGCACTTCTTATTCCACACATCACTTGACTTATTGAATTCAATTTCGCAGGAAATGTCATGGCACCATCTTCATCTACAGAAACCTTCTCTCGAATCGATTCCTGGTGGCGAGCAGCGAATTATCTTTCTGTCGGGCAGATCTATCTACTCGACAATCCGTTATTGAAAACGCCTCTGTCCTTTGACAATGTTAAGCCTCGATTGCTTGGACACTGGGGAACGACTCCAGGGTTGAACTTCATTTATGCTCATTTGAATCGTGTCATTAAGAATCATGATTTAGACATGATCTATATCACTGGTCCCGGGCATGGTGGACCGGGAATGGTTGCCAACACCTACCTGGAAGGGACCTACTCCGAAGTCTATCCGACGATTTCTCAGGATGCGGAAGGAATGAGCTTGTTGTTTAAACAATTCTCTTTTCCTGGTGGAATTCCCAGCCATGTCGCTCCTGAAACTCCAGGTTCGATTCATGAAGGGGGGGAACTGGGGTACGCCCTGTCCCACGCCTACGGGGCAGTCTTTGACAATCCAGACCTGATTGCCACTTGTGTGGTCGGTGATGGCGAAGCAGAGTCCGGTCCGCTGGCGACCAGTTGGCATTCCAATAAGTTTTTGAATCCCGTTTGCGATGGTGCTGTCCTCCCGATTCTCCATTTGAATGGTTACAAGATCGCAGGTCCGACAGTTCTCGCGAGAATCAGTCATGAAGAGCTTGATCAGCTCTTTCGAGGTTATGGGTACACACCTCACTTTGTAGAAGGTGATGATCCGGCAGCCATGCATGTGAAGATGGCGGAGACGTTGGACCAAGTTGTTCGCGAGATTCGTCAGATTCAACATGAGGCGCGCGGGAATGGTTTTCGTTCGCGTCCCAAGTGGCCCATGATCGTCTTACGCACTCCCAAAGGCTGGACATGCCCCTCCGAGATTGATGGTCATCCCGCAGAAGGGTCTTGGCGGTCACATCAGGTTCCTCTGGGATCGATGCATGCAAACCAGGAACACCTAGAAGTGCTGGAGAATTGGATGAAATCGTATCGACCGGAAGAACTCTTCGATGAGAATGGTCGACTCCGAGGAGAGATCGCTGAACTTGCACCAGTGGGTCAACGTCGGATGGGAGCGAATCTTCATGCAAATGGTGGCGCACTTTTACGAGATCTCAACCTGCCTGACTTCCAGAACTATGCCGTGGACGTCCCTCAACCGGGACGGGTTGTCGCTGAAGCGACACGAACTCAAGGCAACATGATTCGTGACATTTTCAAACTGAACGAAGAAACTGCTAACTTTCGAGTATTCAGTCCTGACGAAACGGCATCCAATCGTTGGGGAGCTGTTTTTGAAACAACGGCTCGGTGTTCGACAGCAGAGATTACCGAATCCGACGACCATGTCGCTGCCGATGGTCGTGTCATGGAAATGCTCAGCGAACATCAATGCCAAGGCTGGCTCGAAGGGTATTTACTCACCGGTCGACATGGATTTTTTTCCTGCTACGAAGCATTTATTCACATCGTTGATTCCATGTTTAACCAACATGCGAAATGGTTGAAAATCACTCGGCAGATTCCATGGCGAAGGCCGATTGCCAGTTTGAATTACTTACTGACTTCGCACGTTTGGCGACAAGACCATAACGGCTTCAGCCATCAGGATCCCGGTTTCATTGATCATGTTGTCAACAAAAAGTCGGAAATCATTCGCGTCTATCTGCCTCCCGATGCAAATACTCTCCTCAGCGTCACGAACCACTGCTTGAAAAGTCGTGATTACGTCAATGTTGTTGTTGCTGGAAAACAACCAGCATTACAATGGCTGGATATGGATGCTGCGATCAAGCATTGCACAGCTGGCTTAGGGATTTGGGATTGGGCGAGTAGTGATCAAGGCTCGGAACCTGATGTGGTCATGGCTTGTTGTGGCGATGTTCCCACACTCGAAACTTTAGCTGCTGTCGATTTGTTAAGAACGCATCTGCCTAATCTCAAAGTGCGCGTGATTAATGTTGTGGATCTCATGAAGTTGCAACCGCCGAGCGAGCATCCGCATGGACTCAATGATCGAGAGTTCGATGTCCTGTTTACGACAGACAAACCGATTGTTTTTGCTTACCACGGCTACCCCACGCTCATTCACAGGTTGACCTATCGTCGATCAAATCACAGAAATTTACATGTTCGTGGATACAAGGAAGAAGGAACAACAACCACACCGTTTGACATGGTCGTTCTGAACGATCTTGATCGATTCCATTTGGTTCTCGACGTCATTGAGCGTGTTCCTCACCTACGAGCAGCTGCGGCAAATCTCGAACAGAAAATGCGAAACAAGCTCATTCACCACAAACAGTACATTGAGGAGCATGGCGAAGACCTTGCTGAGGTGAAAAACTGGAAGTGGCGAACATCAGATGAAGTCTCTGCCACAAAGAATGGTGAGTAAACATGCTGGTTCTCGCTTTAAATGCAGGGTCGAGTAGTTTGAAATTCAGCCTGCTTGATTCCATTGATGAACGACAATTGTTCCACGGTCAATTCTCCTGGGCTGGTTCCGAGGCTCGGTATCTCTGCCGATCGGGGCAGGAAGTCGTGCAGGATTTCGAGTTGGAATGGAGAGGTTTTCCGGTTGCGTTGGAACGATTGGTCGCTGAGTTGAGTCTTCTTCTGGACGAGAGGCCAATTGAGTTCGTCGCCCATCGAATTGTTCATGGTGGACCCGAGTTTACAAAGCCGCTTCGTATCACATCAGCGGTGGAAACCTCACTCGAACTGCTCGTTCCACTGGCGCCACTACACCTCCCCGGTTCGCTTGAGGTGATCAAAGCCGCACGTAAGGCTCTCTCTCAAATTCCTCACATCGGAGTTTTTGACACCGCCTTTCATGCCACGATCCCGGCTGTGGCGGCAACTTATCCGATTCCTCAACAATGGACAGAGCGATGGCAAATACGTCGCTTTGGTTTTCATGGATTGAGTCACGAATATTGCACAAATCGAGCTTACAAAATACTGGAGGACGAGAGTCCGCATCCGCGTTTGGTGATTGCCCATATTGGCAGTGGAATTTCAATCACAGCTGTGGAAGATGGGAAGTCAATCGACACGACAATGGGCTTCACGCCGCTGGAAGGGATGATGATGGCAACTCGTTGTGGAAACCTTGATCCAGGCCTCATGCTCTACTTGCTGCGGGAATGCAGTTTTACTCCGAACGAACTTGCGGATGGGCTAAACTTTCAGTCTGGACTGCTGGGCGTCTCAGGTGTTTCGGGGGATCTCCGTCGAGTCATTGGAGAAGCGACGAACGGTCACAAACCTTCGCAGCTGGCGTTCCAGATCTACGTGCACCGCTTACGACAAGGAATCGCAAGTATGGCTGCGTCGATGGATGGCCTGGACAGTCTGGTGTTCACTGGCGGCGTCGGGACACATTCCCCACTTGTGCGATCTGCAGTGAGCGATGGACTCAGTTTTTTAGGAATTGAAATCAATCCGGATCGCAACCGGGACTGTGTGAGTGATGCCCTCATCTCTACGGAGGAATCTGAGAAGCAAGTTCTAGTTATTGAAACCAACGAGGAACTCATGCTCTGTCGTCACGCAGTGCAAGTCATCATGGAGAATTAGGCGCAGCGTGAGTCTGCGCTCTCTAGGATTTGTTGGCGAGGAAGCGGTGGTTCATAATCAAATGGAGATCGGGCGGAAAATGTTCTATTCGCCAGTCGTCGTCACTTGCATCGTACAAGCGTTCAAGTGCTTTTAAGATGTCATGGCGGCTGACTAACCCCAAGAGGTCATTCTCATCGTCGATCACCGGCAGATGTCTCATTCCGTGATGTACGAAGATCGAGGAGAGTGAGAAAACATCGGTTTCAGGTGACACACAAATCGGATGTTTTTTCATGATGGTTGCCCCCGTCTGGGGTGGGCGGGGGTTTCCGTAAAACATTTCGTTAGTCAAAAACTCCAGACAATCTTGTTCAGAAACAAAACCGGCGAGTTGTTTTCGATGATCACCTGTTTCCAAAATCACCGGAGCGCAAGAAATCTTGTGATGCGTGAGGAAAGTGACGATTTCCCACAATGTCATTGATGGCGTCACTGTATGAACGCGACGGTTCATAAGCGAATTCGCACTAGGAATCGTGGGCTTGGATGTCATGGGTAATTCTCCTCTGGATTGATGTTGTTTTCATCCTTGTTTTCCAGACCATATTTGTTGATCAGTCGATACAAACTACGGCGATTGATCCCCAGCGCTTCGGCAGTCCGCTTCCGACTTCCACGTTCGCGGAAAAGTACCTTGGCAACGTGTCTCCGTTCACGTTCTGCCAGATTGTCTGTCTCTTCACTGTCAAGGGGCATGCCTGACACACCGGAGTAAAGGGTACGCCCAATCACTTCCGGCAACTCGTGAAGAGTGATCGTTTTGTCTTCACTGAGAATGGTGGCACGTTCAAGAATGTTTGAAAGCTCTCGAACGTTTCCGGGCCAATGGTAGTTGCACAAGGCTTGGCGCGCTTCATCAGTCATCTGCCAGCGATCAGGACCAGATCGACTTAGCAGGTGGTCGATTAAAAGAGGAATGTCGTCTCGTCGCTCCCGCAAGGGTGGAATCTCTATAGGGAGAACATTGATGCGGTAGAAAAGATCTTCGCGAAATCGATGTTCGTCAACTTCCGTTTGTAAATTACGATTGGTCGCAGCGACAATCCGGACATCAACATGTTGTTCACGTGTTGAACCGACACGACGCATGCTTCCATCCTCCAAAACCCTCAGCAGTTTGGCTTGCAGTCCCGATGCTAGTTCCCCCAGTTCATCGACGAAGAGAGTTCCGCCGTTTGCCACTTCAAACAAACCAGGCTTAGCAGCACTGGCGCCAGTAAAAGCTCCTTTCTCGTGTCCAAACAGTTCACTTTCTAGCAACGTCTCTTGAAGGGCAGCGCAGTTGATCGTCACCATAGGTTTGGTGGCACGTTGACTATTTTGGTGGATCGCTCGTGCGACCAGTTCCTTTCCGGTTCCGCTTTCTCCCAAGATCAGAACAGGGCTGTTGGTAGGAGCCGTTTTCTCGATCAATCGCAACATTTGCCGCATCGGCTGTGTGGCTCCTACGATTTCTGAAGCCGCTGATGTTCGATGCAAAGCAGCTTTCAACTGGGAATTCTCTCGACCAAGCTGTTGGCGTTCATACGCCTTTCCCAGTGTGATCAGCAACTCGTCAAAGGAGCAAGGTTTGGTGACATAGTCATAGGCTCCCAATTGCATCGCTTTGACAGCCGTCTCAACACTCGCTTCCCCCGTGAGCATGACCACTTCACATGCAGGATCAATCTCTTTCAGCCGAGTCAGGAGTTCGATGCCATTCATTTCCGGCATCGAGAGGTCAATTAAAGCGACTTCAAACTGTCGTTTTCGCGCGGACTCGATCCCGAGTAACGGTCTCTCGAAATCCATTACCGAGTGTCCAAGTCTCGCAAGCCGTCGGGCAATCGATCCTCGCAACTCATTGTCATCATCGACGAGCAACAAATTTATTTTTAAGGATTCAGATTTCATTCCCACAATTCACTTTTTCACCTTTGCCAGATTTTTAAGACACATTCTGATTCACTCTTGAAAGGGATGAGTTGAGGTTTACCGCAATCGATGTTCCGATTCGCTTGGTGTCCATGCCGCTAGAGGTCGTGGACAAAGACTGAGCCAATTTCGTCGCTCGACCCTGAGGCAGCGGGCGGTTCAGGGACACGGACTGGGCGATATCGCTCACTTCTGTGTTCCGGGTTTGACGGGTGGGTAATACGTATCGGTCATCCTTGAATCCCTCATTCCTCCGGTCAGGATGGTCGACGGATACAAGGGGAAAATGTCGGAAAATGTATCAATAGGGGATGTCATGGTGTCTGTTCGAACAATTGTCTTGTGTTGTGTTCTGCCGTTGTCGCTTTCAAATTTGACCAACGGCGAAGAGCCTTCCCCTCAAAAGGGAAATCTAGAGACAGATGTTTCGTATGAAGCAATTCGTCCCTGCATTGGAGTTGGCTATCAGCCCTATACTTATCCTGCCGTCGGAACATGTCCTTGTGGGGATAGTCCCTGTTTCCATCCGCAACGCTATTACTGCGGAGGAAAGACCTACAAAAAGTCTTGGATGAAGAAATGGATCGGAACACAATTCGGAAAACGTTCGATGCTGGATGACTACTGTTGTGACTGTCTCGTTCCGACGGCGGTCCCCCGAACCTATCTGAAAACCATCGCCGTCGATTCCGCAGTTGGATCTCAAGTTCCACCAGCACCTGCCGCGGAAGGTGCGAGAGAATAGGATTCTTAATGGAACATGGAATCGCTCAGTCATCAATACGAGTCCTGCTGCGGAGTTGATCTGGAACACATTTTGTGCACTTGCCATGGCGATCTAAAGATTTTTGAATGCGTGATTCGTGGGCTCCCAGAGTGATTCTGTGGGAAGACAGAAGGAAAAACGACTGCCTTTCCCAACGACTGACTCGACCCAAACTTGCCCTCCATGCTGTTCAGTAATTCGCTTTACGAAATACAGACCGAGTCCCTTTCCGTCGTGGTTTCGGCCATCACTTCGATAAAACGGCTGGAATATTTGTGTTTGCTGCTCTGGGGGAATTCCAGAACCATTATCAGAGACTGTGAATATGTGTCGTTCACGAGTCGTCTGAGCTTCAATCTCGATGCGCCCTCCAGTTGGAGAAAGATGATGCGTGGCATTGGAGACAAGATTTGCGAAAACTTCTCGTAGTCCGATGGGATCAGCCCAAACGCGAGGAGCTTCACTGGGCAAAATGAGTTGAACGTCAGTTCCATCAGCGTACATTGGTAGCCGGTCCTGAATCTCGGCCAGAAGGCGACCTGTTTCAACCCATTGTGGAGTTCCCGTGAGATCAGACTTCGACAAAATATCTTCAACAACTTTCATGACCTGATGACATCTTTCATTCGCTGACCGCAATGCATCCCGTGCAGCGACTGGAATCTCTTCCGAAAAATCATCGACCACTTCCTCAATAACGTTACCGATTGCATTGAGGGAACCACGAATTTCATGCCCCGCAAGTTTGGCATATTGGCGAGATTTCACTTCCGTGTGGTAGTACATCTGCAGAGCCTGTTCGAGTTCTGAATTGTGTCGTTTCAGCGACTTCTTGGATTCCGCGAAATATGTCTCCAATGTCAAACCAATGTCGAGCAAGATCACTTTAAGAAGAGACAGAAGTTGTTTGGGGACTTCCTTGCCCAGAGACGCAGCAAAGGCCGGAAAGCACTCTTGCAAATAGATGTTGTATGCACCGAGATACCAACGCGGTTCCAAACCAATCTGTTGGTGTTTCTGCCCAATCTGCAATCGCTTACGAGCGTATTCAGCATCATATTTCCCGGAAAGCAATTCACTGAAGTACTCAATTTGCATGCTTTTAAGACGCGCAATAAGTCGCGGATCTTTTAAAAACTTACTTGTCGTCGTATATGACAACAGGTGGTCGTAGAAGTTTTCGATCAGTTGTGAGGCGATACTCGTAAAACTGCTCTGTAGCTCCGCGACAAATTTTTCATCTTCTCCAGTCAGCTTTAGGAAATGTTTCTGTTCTTCGAGTTGTCGTTCATTGACGGTGTTGTCGTCCATTGACTGGGCACTCATAGTTGTTCCTCACGACTCAAATTTGACAGTGAATTCCCTGAATTGGACGATTCATAGGCGGGCTCGATGCACGCAAGCTGCTTTTCACTCTCTTGGCTTATGAGCCCTTTCGTGAACACGTTTGAACTGTGCTCCCGAGAAGGGCTCCAGAAACACATTTTCTCACTCACCCGGATTTTGGTCACCATGCTCGCCAGCTTGGTGAGCAGCGTGGTCATGGTGCTCCTTGAGTTTCGCCAGGTATTCTTCTGGGTTTTCAGTCACTTTTTTGACACAGCCCTTACAGCAGACCCAGACGTCTTGGTTTTCGAGGCTGACCTTGAGCGGAGTTCCCATCGACCCCAGCATCTCTTCCGTCACAGGACAGATGTGCTGCTGCATGGCTGCTTTTTGGTCCGTCTCGGACAACTCGGCCAGACCTTCTTTCATGGCCTGGTGGTCGTGCCCTTCATGACTGTGGTCTCCATGGTCATGATCATCTCCAACATCCTCATTGGGAGAAGTAGAGACCGGAGAAGGTGATGTCGATGAAGTGGTTGAGGCGGAATCACTGCAGCCTGCTAGCCCGATCATGAGACCAGTGCCAACAACTGCCAAGATAGCGAAAGACGCAAATGTGAAACGGTTCATCTTAAGTTGCTCCTGTTATGGAAAATGATTGAAATCAATCACCGAGTGGGGATCTGGCGCGACATGCGCCAAATCGTGTGTTGTTGCGGTTTGAGAGTGAACTCGCTCTCAATACGACAAAAAGAGTTTTGACCGAATTAAAGAATCGTCCGCTTCTTGAAGCACTTGCGGACACAACGGTGCCATTAGAGTTGTAAGCGGCATAGAAGAACGGTGGCTGACGTTCCTTGAGTCGCAAGCGAGGCTAACCAGACGTCCCCATGCCTTGCGCCACTGAGTTGGTCAAAGATTGAGAACAGCACATGCGTCGAATCACTGTTAGTCTCAGCATCACTCCCAAGGCTGTCTTCGATAATGAATATTGCAACAGGCTGATGATGGCAATCGCAAGGATGATTCAAAGACTTGCAGCAGTTGCCTGCCTGGTGACATCGGGATTGTCGAGAGGCACATCTCGGACAGTTCTCTAGAATTTGACCGGACTTCTGTACATTCTCGCTGTCCCTACTCGCACTCATGCTGCCCTCACTCACACTACTCTCACCCACTGTGCAACAGCGACAGGCCTCGGATGGGATTCCTGAGGCGAGCAAGGCTAAGATTGTGAGTATGACTGTCATGAGTAGGTCTGTTCTCCTTAACCTTTTGATGCCAGAAAGGAGGAGCTTCTTCACAAGAATCCAATTTTTTTGTAAAAACGGTGCTCATCGATGAAAACGTTTCGTTGAGAAGCCTCAGCACTCGCTCAATTTTCAAGAAATCAAAGAATCTCCCGAAGGAAATCTGGTCTCAGATCATCTAAATCAGGTGTAGATGAGTGCCGTTCAAACAACTCATGGCGACTTCACAACTCCATCTCGACATTTCCGCTTGTCAGCGTGGTGACCGTGAAGCACAACGCCTCTTGTTTGAAGAGTACAACCAGCGAGTTTTCCGACTGGCAGGGAAGATTGTCGGAAAATGTGATGCTGCTGATTTGACTCAACAAATTTTCCTCAAAGTCTTTCAGAAAATTTCACAATTTGAACATCAATCACAGTTTCAGACATGGTTGTATCGTTTGGCCACCAATGAGTGCTTACAGCATCTCAGATCGCGTGCACGCAATCGAGAATTTTCTGCGGATGTCGATGTCGCAGCAAAGACCTCCGATAGCACGATGGGATTAGATGACTGCGAATTGCTTGAAATGGCAATGAATCGGCTGGATCCAGACTTGCGCATGATTTTTCAGCTCCGCGAGATTGAGATGCTCAATTATGCCGAGCTTGCTGAAGTACTTCAGATATCAGAAGGGACAGTCGGTTCACGACTCAACCGCGCGAGAAAGTTATTGCGAGAGCATCTTATAGATCTAGGTTGGGAAAGCTGACATGAGCGAGCATGAAATGACATGTAAAAATACACAAAGCTTGCTTTCGCATTTTTTCGATCATCAACTCGATGAACAACAGCGAGAGACCATCTCAGAACACTTGGAACATTGTTCGGATTGTTCACGGGTTCTGAATGACTATAAGCAACTCTCAGTTTTAAACCAGGCAATCGAGAGCCCTCAACCGCCAGCCAACCTTTGGGCGAAAATTCAACAAGACTTAGATGGTCAACCAGCAGATCCCGCTCCGCTGATCCTGACAACTCCTCGAAGACAGGTGGCACGACCATGGGTGGTCGCAGTACTGCTTCTAATGGTCTTCGGCATTTCATTTGTCGCAATTCAGAGCCAATCTCATGACCATCAACATACGATGGTCACGATCGAATTCGATGAATATCTAGATTCATACGCCGCGAGCCCGCAGCAGGCACTGAAGGACCTTTTTAGTGAATACCCTCAGCGAACGGTCAGTGTTGAGACTGCAACAAAACAAGTCGGCTATCGTCCTGTCGTCGCGAATTCGCTGCCCAGCGGCTATACGGTCGAATCGATTCAATTACTGAAGATGCCTTGCTGTGAATGCGTCAAGACAATGTGCACCAGTGATTCTGGAGACCCTTTTGTCGTGTTTGAACATGATGCTGAACAAGCGATTTGGTTCGGTCATCGGGAAAAACGACAGTGCGACTGTGGTGGAAAACCGACGACGGTCATGGAGTTCGATCAGCAAATTGCTGCCACATGGCGAGTCGGTAAGCGGTCGGTTTCGGTCGTCGGCCTCAAAGATGTGCAGGAGGTCGAAAAGCTAATGCCCTATCTTGGGCGCGATCCATCCGCTGGTTAGAGCAGTCTTCTCGACAATCACTTCGATTCTAGACATTCCTCACTTTCTTTGTGAACTCGCACAGCAGAATGCATCACCCATTTGAAGATTGATTTAATTCTCCAATGGCTGTACGAAATCAAGCCCCTTCAGTTGCTGTTGGTGATTGTTTCAAGGCCGTTTGAATACAGAGCAACAGTTCATTGAATGAACATGGTTTCCGGCAATAGCAATCGGCTGGAAGCTTTGAGGCTTGCAAAACTTCTTCCGGAATCTCTTCGACCGCGGCTGTACAAATCACCGTGGCGAGGAATCGCCCTTGACTCATCAACGTGCGATAAAGCTCCAGACCAAAGAGCTGGTTCACTGCTGGCTCAAGTAGCAAGAGATCGATTTCATCCTCTGTACCGAGATAGGAAAATGCCGACTCCGCAGAGTTGGCTTCCAAAACACGAATCCCCATTCTTCTCAGTCGACGAGAAACGGTTGTTCGTGACAGTTCGTCATCGTCAACGTAGAGAATTGTGGTTTCTTGAGAGTTCATTGCGTTTGATCCTCGATCGAAAATCACTGAGGTGACAGGTGGATGAGGCACTTCTTGTGCCGAAATGACTGTGCTCAATAATTTTCTGAGAAAGTCTGCTTGCCACACCCTCAGAGCTTCTGATTAAAGTATCAACTCATATCTCCGATCAATCTGTTTCCAATTCTTAGGACCAAGCTGTCACCGTCCTCGGTCAATTCGCCCTGTGTTGAGCTACATCGCCGGTTAGAGGGGCGGAGATTGAACGGCAAACCTGGGTATGCCATTTGCTAACCGTTGATCCAGACAAGAACTTGTAGACAAAGAAAACGTAATGAACGATCAAAAAAGAGGCCTCCAAGCTGTTCCTGGTCAACGCATGTCATTGAAAATTGGAGTGATGGGAAGTGCGGCCACTGGACAGGATACTGAAACGCTTCAAACCGCTCGACTGCTTGGCGAAGAGATTGCCCGGGCTGGCTGCGTCACGATTACTGGTGCCTGTCCAGGTCTTCCTCTTGCCGCTGCACAAGGAGCACATACGGTTGGAGGGCAGGTAATCGGCATTTCGCCAGGGCTGAGTCTCGACGAACATCTTTATAAATATCATTCTCCCGCAGAGTTTCACGACGTACTCATATTCACGGGTAGCGGGTTGATGGGGCGTGAAGTTGTCAATATTCGGTCTTCTGACATCGTGGTGATTGTAGGTGGGAGCAGCGGGACGTTAGGAGAATTGGCAATCGCCTATGATGAAGGAAAGCTTATTGGCGTTCTCACGGGGACCGGTGGAATTACCGATGTCATCCCACAGATCTTGAAGGCTTGTCAGAAAGAGACAGGAGCTCGGTTGATCTATGATAACCACCCTCAAAAATTGATCGAGCAATTGTTGGAAGTTTATCGTACCGAACACTATCAACACCCTTCTTGCTTTTGCATGGCATGCGAGACGGTGGAAACTCAGGGAGATCTTGCGACTGTTCGCGACCCTGTTTGCGGGATGTGGCTTGATCCGAAGTGCGCTGGGACAACAAAGAAGATCAATGACGTAGTCATCTATTTCTGCTGTTCAGCATGTGCAACAGAGTTTGAAGCCAATCCTTCCAGGTATAGCGTCACTTAACCAGCTGGGTTGGAAACATGATCAGAGAACGTTAAGCGAAATGAACACACAACTCATCAAAGTCATTTTGCGGCGAGAACGAGCATACGTTTTGGTTCAAATTCCTATAACATGTTCTGAGCCTCACAGGATGCCTAAAGAATTTCGGATGACCTTTTTGAATAGGTCGAGAAGCAAATTATCTGATCTGTTTGCTTGCAGACCCGTTGCGGGCGAATACGCCCATCGCTGAGCGATTTTGCACTGACAGGTCGTGTGATCGCTACACGAGCGGGAACCTAAACCAAAGACTTTTTGCGAGGAACCAATAAATCTGTAAAACCTGGACATCGTTAAGGCGACAGGTATTGGTTTTGCGTTCTTGACCGTTTGATAAACATCAAACACAACATTTGGTAATTTAATCGTGAACCAACTCAATAAAGACACAAATCTGAACTCTGGAACGGTCGTTTCAGTCCGAGGGAGTGTTGTTGATGCTGAATTCAAAGAATCGTTGCCTCCGGTTCATCACGAGTTGCATACGGGGGACGATGGCGAGATCGTCATCGAAGTATTGACGCAACTCGACAATCAGACCGTCCGTGGAATCGCATTGACTCCCGCAAGAGGTCTTGCACGCGGTGCGAAGATTGAGGACACAGGTCATCCACTTCGTGTTCCGGTTGGGCGTGAATTGCTCGGGAGAATGCTGAACGTTTTTGGTGAACCTGTCGATCAAGGAGAGCGCTTTTCCAACTGCGAATGGAGATCGATTCATCACGAGTCACCAGAGCTCGTTGATCGTCCAACACATGCTGATATTTTTCTGACAGGTATCAAAGCGATTGACGTGTTGGCTCCACTTGAAAGGGGTGGAAAAGCGGGGCTGTTTGGAGGAGCTGGTGTTGGCAAAACGGTGTTAATCACGGAGCTCATTAATAACGTGGTGGGTGAGCACGAAGGTGTCAGTCTCTTCTGCGGTATTGGAGAACGCTGTCGAGAAGCTGAAGAATTATACCGGGAAATGAAAGTCGCGGGAGTCTTGGAAAACACGGCAATGCTTTTCGGCCAAATGAATGAACCGCCAGGAGCGCGTTATCGTGTCGGGCATGCAGCGTTGACGATGGCAGAATATTTCCGCGACGATTGCCGACAGGATGTCCTTCTACTGATTGACAATATTTTCCGATTTGTTCAAGCGGGGACCGAAGTCTCGGGCTTGATGGGCGAACTCCCTTCTCGTGTTGGTTACCAACCAACATTGGCGTCCGACTTGGCGGAATTGGAAGAACGGATTTGTACGACTTCCAATGGGTCAATCACTTCTGTTCAGGCGGTTTATGTTCCGGCTGACGATTTCACCGATCCATCTGCTGTGCATACGTTCGCTCATCTCTCAACGTCAATTGTGCTCTCCAGAAAGCGTGCCTCCGAAGGACTCTACCCTGCGATTGACCCTTTGCAATCCGGCTCAAAAATGTTGATGCCTCCCATCGTGGGGGAGCGACATTATCGTATTGCTCAAGACGTTCGTCGAACGCTTGCGCAATACGAAGACCTCAAAGACATCATCGCCATGCTTGGTTTAGAGGAACTTTCGAGTACAGACAGGAAAACCGTCAATCGGGCTCGGCGGCTGGAACGCTTCCTGACTCAACCGTTCTACACGACTGGTCAATTTACTGGTCACGAAGGGCGCATCGTCTCTTTAGAAGATGCGTTGAGGGGGTGCGAACGAATTTTGGAAGATGAATTCTATGACATGCCAGAACGAGCGTTATACATGATCGGTGCTGTGGATGAAGTTCAGCGGAAGGAGGTCTCCCCATGATACTGAAAGTCCTTTTACCAACATCAATCTTACTTGACGAAACCGTAACGAAAGTGGTCGCCGAGGGGCAAAACGGATTGTTCTGTTTATTACCGAAACATGTCGATTTTGTGTCCGCACTTGTTCCTGGAATCTTAACATTTCAAACAGAAGATCAGGTTGAACAGTATCTTGCCGTTGGAGAAGGGATCCTGGTCAAGACAGATTCGATCATTCGTGTTTCGACCAGACATGCCGTTCGCGGAACAGATTTGGGGCAACTCCGGCAAAAGGTGAAGTACGAGTTTGAATCACTCGATGACCGTGAACGTGCTGCACGCACTGCAATTGCACAACTGGAAGTCGATTTTGCACGTCGTTTTCTACAATTGAAGGAGCGCTCTCATGTCTAAATCAACGAATGAGAATCACAATACTGAACGCTCTGAAATTGAACGGCAGGTCGCAGCGAAAGAAGCTCGTAGACTCAGGGCGCAATCAGAAAAGAATCAGAGTGTCTGGTTTGGTTTAGGAATGATGGGACTCGTTGGTTGGTCGGTGGCGATTCCAGCATTGATCGGAGTCAGCGTGGGAGTTTGGATCGACACGACCTGGCGGAGTCCTTACTCATTTGCACTCATGTTGCTGCTTTTCGGGATTTTCATTGGCTGTCTCAATGCCTGGAAATGGGTGGAACGTGAACGATCTAAAGAGATCCCGCCGCATCGCAAACAAACTGAACATGCTGAGATGAAAGGCTCGGGAAATGCAAAGTAGCATTCTGGAACTCATGTTATCACTTCTCGCAGGTGGACTACTGGGACTCCTTTTTTATGGAAGCCTTTGGCTCACTATTCGTCAGTTGCCACGAACGAAGCAACCAGCATTGTTGTTTCTGGGAAGCTTTCTCGTCAGGATGTCAATCACATTATTCGGATTCTGGATTGTCATGGCTGGTCAATGGGAGCGGGCTCTTGCTTGCCTGTTCGGTTTTGTCATCTCTCGCATTCTGATGACACTATGGTTACAGCCGCATTCGCAGCATGCACCTGCTGAGGTAATCAAATGAACGCAATTCAGATCAATCCCGATACCCCAATCTGGGAATGGGGACCGTTCGTTTTAAATCAGACGTTGATCTTTACCTGGATTTCGATGGCGGTGCTGGTCGCTCTTTCCTGGTTGATGACGCGCACACTCTCCAGTGACACAAATTTTTCACGCGGACAGAACTTGTTGGAAGTGTTGGTCGAGACTTTACAGAATCAAATTCGTGAAGTCAGCGGTCAACAGACCGGCTCCTACCTCCCATTTATTGGGACGCTGTTTTTATTCATTGCAATTTCGAATTTACTAGCAATTGTGCCCGGTTATTATCCTCCGACAGGTTCGCTCTCGACGACAGCAGCTCTAGCGACATGTGTGTTTGTCGCTGTCCCGGTGTACGGAATCTCTAAAACTGGACTCAGTGCTTATCTACGACAGTACTTGCAACCTTCGGTGTTTATGCTCCCTTTTAATATCATCGGAGAACTCTCTCGAACTTTGGCACTCGCTGTCCGACTCTACGGAAACATGATGAGCGGTACAGTCATTGGAGCAATCCTGTTGGGATTCGTGCCTCTATTCGTTCCCATTGTCATGCAACTCTTCGGCTTACTCACTGGCATGATTCAAGCTTACATTTTTGCAATCCTGGCGATGGTTTATATCGCATCCGCAACTCAAGCACAGTCCACTTCAACTCTTGATTCAGAAGGAAACTAATTATGGATACGCAAACGGTGATCGCGGCAGCTTCCATTATCTCCGCAGGTTTGACGATTGCTATTGGTTCGATTGGACCGGCACTCGGAGAAGGTCGCGCGTTGGCTCAAGCTCTCAACGCCATCGCTCAACAACCCGATGAGGCTAACACAATCACCAGAACACTATTTGTTGGTTTGGCAATGGTGGAGTCGACTGCAATCTATTGCTTTGTTGTCTCGATGATTTTGATCTTTGCAAATCCATTTTGGAATTTTTTTCTCGAAGCCGCAGCGACTCAATAACCTCATCACCAGGACGAACAGATGTCGATAAACTGGTTTACATTTCTTGCTCAGATTCTCAACTTTCTGGTCCTGGTTTGGCTCTTAAAGCGATTCCTCTATGGACCAATCATACAAGCAATGAATGAACGTGAACAAAAAATCGCAGCGAAGCTCAATGACGCAGATGCAGCGAAACAACATTCAGAGCAACAAGCGTTGATCCACGAGAATAAAATTCAGGAGCTTGAGCAAGTCCGTGAAAAGCTGGTCGCAGAAGCAAAACACGACGTTCAGAAATGGCGTGACGAACAGATTCAGACTGCTCGAACTGATGTGGAGAAAACTCGCAAGGAATGGTTCGCAGGACTTCAACGAGAGCAAGAGGCATTTATTCAAGAGCTTCAGCGTCGGACTGCGGACCATGCCTATGACACAGCGCGAAAAATCCTGAGCGAACTCGCAGACGTAAAGCTTGAAGAACAGGTGATCACAGTCTTTCTTCAAAAACTTAAACAACTCACGCCTTCTGCCAAACAAGAGATCGAGAAGTTCCTGCAAGAATCGGATGACGGGGGCGCCATTGTCACCGCGTTTGCATTGTCTGCGACGCAGCAAACGAAAATTACTGATGCAGTTAAAGAAACCTTTTCGGTAGACACCGATTACGAATTCCGCTTTCGACCAGAGTCTCTTTGCGGGATTGAGTTGATGGTTCCGGGGCGCAAACTCTCCTGGACTGTCAACGAGGCACTTGAAACATTGCAAGAGGATTTGTCAGGACTGCTTCAAATTGGTTTCGCCTCAGTGAACCATCAAGATGCCCCCCTCGATCATCAAACAGAATTTGGCATTGCGACTCAATCATAACGCTCATTTTGCTGACTGAAATAAGGAGTTTACGTTGCGAGAAGATGCGACTGAAATGAATTCTGTTTTGAATGAGACATTTGCAGCATTGGACTCGCTGCAGTCTTCACATCCATTCGAGCTGAAACTGACAGAAACAGGACAAGTGACTTCAGTCGGACGGGGTGTCGCTCGTGTGAATGGTCTGAAAGACGCACGTTCAGAAGAACTCTTGCGTTTTCCTGGAAATCAGTTGGGGATGGCATTCAATCTCGACGCAAATGAGATCGGTGTGATCCTGTTGGACCAGAATGACTCGTTAGCAGCAGGTGATGAAGTCCGTCGAACTCATCGTGTCCTTGATGTCCCCGTCGGAAATTCTCTAATTGGACGCGTCGTTGATCCTGTCGGACGAGCATTAGATGGACTCGGACCAGTCCAGACTCAACAGCGAAGACCGTGCGAGCAGGACGCAGCACCGATTATGAATCGCGATCCTGTGACGGTGCCTTTACAAACCGGAATTAAAGTGATCGACGCGCTGATCCCGATTGGGCGTGGACAACGAGAATTGATTGTCGGTGATCGTCAAACCGGTAAAACAGCGATTGCGATCGACACCATTCTAAATCAAACCGATAAAGATGTGATCTGCATCTACTGTGCAATCGGACAGCGTAACACAGCGATAGCGAAGACGATTGCAGACCTGCGTGAGCGAGGTGCCCTTGAGTACTCTGTAGTCGTCGTCGCTGAAGGAGACTCCTCTCCAGGAATGCAATTTGTGGCTCCTTATGCCGCCACAACGATTGGCGAATACTTCATGGAGCAAGGCAAAGATGTTCTCGTTGTGTACGATGATCTGACCGTACATGCACGAGCTTACCGCGAGTTGTCCCTTTTACTGCGTCGCCCTCCCGGACGAGAAGCGTTTCCGGGAGATATCTTTTATCTGCATTCACGTCTTCTCGAACGTTCTACTCACCTCAACCAGCAGCATGGTGGTGGCTCGCTGACAGCGCTGCCAATTGCGGAGACTGAGGCTCAAAATGTTTCAGCTTATATTCCGACGAATTTGATTTCGATTACTGATGGACAAATTTATCTCTCACCCGACCTGTTTCAGAAAGGAATTCTCCCGGCGGTCGATGTCGGTCGTTCCGTATCACGAGTTGGTGGGAAAACACAACTCGCAGCGTATCGCTCAGTCTCAGGAGACTTGCGACTCTCTTACTCTCAATTTGAAGAGCTTGAGGCATTCTCTCGTTTCAGTAGTCGCCTGGATGAGGAAACTCGTGCCACTCTGGAACGAGGTCGACGTGTCCGGGAGATTTTCAAACAACCTCAGTATCAACCACTTTCTGTCGCTGAGCAGATCGCTGTTTTGGTTGCAACAACTTCGGGGTTACTGGATTCACTGGAAATGGCCTCATTGCAGTCAACGGAAATAGCAATTCGGCAATCAATGATCAATCACCTTTCCGATCTTTGTGAACGAATTGAAGCTGGTGAAAAGCTTACTGCTGAAGATCGGCAACTGATTATCGACGCTGCCAGGAAAACCTTATGAATCGACAAAATGCTTGTGTATCGTCTTTTTTCACCGCGGCGCTTAAAGCATGATCGATTGCTCTCGTAACTACGAATGTTTCTGAAATGCAAACTCTCGACACACTCAAGCGACAAATCAAGAATGTTGAAGATCTTTCCTCAGTCGTGCGGACAATGAAAACTCTGGCTGCGGTGAGCATTCGCCAATATGAACTCGCTGTAGAATCGCTCGCAGGCTACTACGGGACAATCGAAGACGGGCTACGTATTCTTCTCTGGAATCAAGCGACTGCCCCAGAAATTGACAAGCACCGCACAAATCCTCGGACGGGGGTCGTGATTTTCGGTTCAGATCAGGGAATGTGTGGTCAATTCAACGAGCAGATTGTGAATTTCACCACCGATGTGATGGCAGAGCGACTACAACAGAAAAAAGAGAAGTGGTCATTCATGGCGGTCGGTGCAAGAGTCGCGAGTCGACTCGAAGAACATGGCTACACAGTGGATCGAGTCTTTCCAGTCGCTGGCTCCGCATCAGAGATCACAACGATTGTGCAGGATTTGCTGCAAGGAATTGACCACTGGAGGTCGGAAGCGAAACTGGGAAGTGTTCAACTCCTTTACAACCAGCGACAATCTGCATCATCATATCAACCATTTCAGTTCGAGTTGCTGCCCATTGGTCCTGAAAAATTCCAGAAGATGCGTCAAAAACGCTGGGAATCTCGGACTCTTCCCCGTTACACGATGGACCAGCGTCAACTCTTTTCTCAACTGATCCAGCAGTACATATTCGTCTGCCTCTTTCGTGCTTCAGCGGAATCTTTAGCTGGTGAGAACGCCAGTCGCATTGCCAGCATGCAAGCTGCTGAACGGAATATTAAAGATCGTCTGAGCGAATTGCGGATGAGTTACCAACAAACCCGCCAAACGTCGATCACCGAGGAACTCTTAGACGTTGTCACTGGTTTTGAAGCACTTTCGGATTCATGAGCGAAACCGCTCGATTCTCTTGAAATCACGCGACGAACTTTAACGATTATTCCGATAATGGCATTCTCTTCTGCTTGCTTAATTGTGCATCAAGACTGATCGAAAATCGCGATCACTTTGTGTCAACAAATGGTCCGATCCACCATACGACATGATCATAAGATGACGACCGACAGAAGGGATGAATCGGTGAAAAACAAAGTTAAGTACAATGTCGTGGTGACCGGGAGTATCTTCGCAACGTTACTTTGGGGAAGCTCCATCGTTGCGCAAGAATCTCACCAACTTCATGTGCCTTCTGCACCCAAAGCTCTTCCGATTCCACTGGAGAGTGACACGGTGTCCAGTGATAAAGCTGGTCGTGAGTTCCTCGCTCCACCACCCACTCCCAATACCATTGGTCCAACTTGGGCTTTTTCAGATCCAGGGGAGGTGCTCGATAATCAAGATTACACATTGGAGGCGTTCCTCAGCATGGCTGCGGAATACAATCCGACCATCCGTCAGTCGCGATTGCACATCAATTCTCAGCTCAATCGTGCAATTCAGGCAGGACTCTATCCGAATCCGACCTTACGCTATCTCGGTGAGCAAATTGGGGTTGGCGGGACAGCTGGAGAATGGCAGGGAGCGGAGATCGAACAACGATTCGTCACGGCAGGCAAGCTCGAACTGAGTGAGAACAAGTATCTGCAACGAGCCAAAGTTGCAGAATTTCTCGCTGTCGCTCAGCAGTACCGTGTTTGCAATGATGTGCGAATTCACTTCGTTAAAGCTCTCGCTGCTCGCCAGATCATCGATTTGAAGAAGGAACTGCTCAAGAATGCAGAAGACAACCTCGTCACGATTCGAGAGCGATATAACGTGGGGCAGGCTTCCCGCGCTGAAGCACACCAAGCGAATGCATTGTTGCAACAGCATCGACTGGCAGTGATGAATGCTCAAAACGATTACCGTCAACATCTACTCGAATTGATTTCACTCACAGGTGCGGAATTATCAGTTCCCAGTTTGAACGGAGAACTCAAGTCGTCACGAGATCTCATTGATTTTGATTCAGCCTACGCAAACATTCTTGCTCAAAGCCCTGAATTATGTGCTGCTCACGCTAAGCTCCGTGAAGATTTGATTACTGTGCAGAGAGAACGAGTCGAGTGGGTCCCCGATATCGTTGCCGGTACTGGAGCCGGCTACAACTTTGATGCGCGGGAAACGACCTACAGCGCCATGTTGTCCCTCGAAATTCCACTTTATGATCGTAACCAAGGCACGATTAAGCAGGCGGAAGCGGACTACAGCCGTCAGCAGAGTGAGATTCGAAGAACCGAGCTCGACCTGCGTCGACGCCTGTCAGTTGAATATGGACGCTACCTGACAGCTGCACAAAACGTGCAGAATTATGAAACTGTCATTCTGCCCGAACGAAAGAAGGCGTACAGCTTGGTGCTATCAAGCTACAAAGCCAATCGTATTGCCTGGGATGACGTACTCACCGCCTATGACGACTACACACGGGCACGTGTCGAGTATGTGATGAATCTCTCTGCTCAACGGACCAGCGAAATTTTGATTGACGGTTTCCTGCTTCATGGTGGTCTACAAACACCGAGCGGTCCATTGCCAGGTGGACACATCGACTCTGTGCCGAAACCACGGTAATCGGCGACTCGAACTTCACCCGTTCTCGACTTCATCCATTCATCTATCATTGAGGGATCGTTACGCGAGTCCCGTCCTGTTATACCAAGGTCTGAATCATGTCAAACGAAATCCCTCCCCAAGGTCGGCGAGACTTCCTCAAGAAAGGAACTCTGGCTGCCGTCGCATTCTCTGCCGGAGCCTCTGTCTCACAAGGACAAGAACCAGCTCCAGAGGCTACAGGACCGGGAGTCCCGAAGAAGCCTCTTCCTCCGACAGTCGAACACAAGCATTCCCACGTTGAAGCCGAGTACGATGGTTTCTCTCGCTATCAACCCTCACGCGGTCACGATCCGGATAGCGACTATTACCTCGGTAAGCTCGTTCCCGGATTTCGCAAACCAGCCGATGGTCCCGCCCCTATCACAACTCCTGACCTGGAGAAACTCCCGTTCAAGATGGTCGATGGAGTGAAGGAGTTTCACGTTTCAGCCGAAGAAGTCAGTCGCGAATTCCTGCCTGGCTACCACATGAACGTCTACGGGTATAACGGCAGCCTGCCCGGTCCGTTGATCGAGATCAACCAGGGCGATCGTATTCGCATTCTGGTCACCAACAATCTCAGCGAAGCGACAAACTTCCATATGCATGGGTTCGAAATGCCGGTGCAGTACGACGGCGCTGCGGAAATGACGCAGAATCCGATCAAACCCGGCAAGACCTTCAAATACGAGTTTGATGTCCACGAAGAGGGCACGTTTTTCTATCACTCCCATGTCGCGATGCAGGAAGCAATGGGTATGGTTGGCCCGATTGTCGTGCATCCTGCCAAGCCGTTTGATCCGCCGGTCGATCGCGACTTCATGCTCGTCTTTCAAAACTTCTTCATTCTGCCGAATCAAACAGTCTCGGACTCATGGTCGATGGACTGGAACTGGCACACAATCAATGGACGTAGCGGACCATATACAACTCCTTGCGTGGTCAAACATGGCGAACGGGTGCGTGTACGGCTGATCGATTTCAGCCCGATGCAGCACCATCCCATCCACATGCACGGCCACACCTTCTGGGTCACTGCCCACGAAGGAGCACGAGCACCTAAAACAGCTTGGATTCCACGCAATACAGAACTCGTCGCGGTTGCTCAAGCCAGCGAATTCGAGTTCATCGCCAACAACCCCGGTGACTGGCAATTCCATTGTCACATGGTACATCACATGATGAATCATATGACCCGTCAGAACGGCCCCCGCATCCGCCAAAATGTTTCGGTCGATCACTACATGGAAAATCTCGACGTCCGACCGACTGTGACTGTGACGAAAACAGGACGCGGAACAGCCCCTCCCGGCTACCCTCAGAAGATGCAGGGCATGGAAATGAGCATGGAGTTCATGAAGAAAGTCTGGCAACCTAGGGAAATGAAAGGGATGCGAGAAGCGGCCCCCATGTCGATGAAAGGTCTGATGACCTCAATGCGTGTGCTGCCAGACGATCTGTTTCATCGCGTCATGGAGACCGATGAAAAGATCGAAAAAGGCTCCATCTTTGCCGAGATCGTCAACCGCTTCGGCAACCCCGCTGACTACAAAAAGACGCCACCCGGAATGATGGAGAAAATGATGATGCATGAAGGTCATTCGTAGACTACATTTTACCGATCAAAACTAGGTCTCAGCCTTCCCTGTACACGTCATTCCAATCTCGATGGTGCCACGCCAGCCATGCAGAAAGGCGATCTCGCTTTTCGCTGGTTGGTGGCATTTTCAGTTTCTCTTCGCAGTTCATCTGGGCGTTAAGTTGATCGAAATACGGCATCAACAATTGGGCTGAGTAGTCCGCCGACTCCTCACCGTTTGAATTGGTTTCACCTGTAATTAGATATACAGCTTTCCATAATGGATCGGTGATGACTTTAGGAAACGATTGAGCTGACGGCATCAGCTGTTCGCTCAGAAGGCAAGCTTCACCCAGTTTGGCGACGCCAATGGCAAAGGAATGCTGACGGTCAGGAACATGCGTATACTCGATGACCGGATACGCATCGGTCTTGACGCTCGCCAGTTGAAGCCGAAGTGTTAAATCTTGTAGTTGATTAGAAATCAACTGTCGCGACTCCGCGTCCAAGGCATACTTCAATAAGTCGACTGGAGTGTGCCCCAGATGTCCGATCGCCACCCCGATCGAACGCCTCTCATTCAACGCTGTCAGCACAGAGAATGTGTAGGTCACACAGATCGTAACGATGAAGAACCCATTTGCCGCGGCCGCTACGGATAGCAGTTGCCAGAGTGGTCCGTTCGGGATGTAATTCCCCGTTCCTAAAGTCGTAATCGTAAACCCGGCGAAGTAAATCCTGCTCAGCAGATCGGCAGGATCTTTGTTTTCACTCTCAATGACAGCCTCCGACGAGCCACAAAAAATCAACGCCCAGCCGGCCAGGAGTAGCAGCGACCACAGTACGAACGTCGCCAACAGTGCAAAGACCGATGCGTTCTTTGAAATGAACTCACGCTCACGGCTCATGCAAAATCGACCAATGAAACGGGTGAGATATTTCGAAAGAAAACCTGCTCCACTGAGTAGCAATGTCGTCACAACGGCATCGACGGTCAGGGCGAGCACAACCAAGCCGCCAATAACCGTCCAAAAATAATGAAACTCAAGCATGCGGTCGCCTTGTGATGGTCAAGAAGCTGGTTCATCGTCGTGATGTGAGGAATCGTTACGCATATCATCTTCGGTCAGGTAGTCCGGTTTCCATTTCAGGAACCATTTCTCTCCTGCGAAGATCATCACCAAGCCGACTGCAGCCACAATCAAAACTTGTGGATCAGAGGAGACTTTGACAAAGAGAAAAGCTCCTAGAACGATCACATCGAGGACGATTGCCGAGATCAGAATGAAGCCGTTGGCTTTGACGTCTTCCTTGAGATGACGAAAGACGCCCCAATGAATTGCGATGTCCATGATGATGTAGAAGATTGCTCCCAACGAGGCAATCCGGCTCAAATCGAAAAAGATTGTGAGCAGGATCGCCAAGACGATCGTATACACGAGCGTGTGTTTCTGAACGTCCCCCGGCATGCCAAGATGGCGATGTGGCACAAGCCCCATCTCGGAGAGCATCGCCAACATGCGTGAGACAGCAAATGTACTTGCAATCACTCCGGAAACGGTCGCAACAATCGCGATGCCGACAGTGAACCACACCGCATACTGCCCCAGCACGGGCCGTGCCGCTTCCGCCAACACGTAGTCCTTGGCCTTGATAATTTCGTCGAGGCTCAGACTTCCAGCGACGGCAAACGCCACGAGTAGATACAAAGCGACGCAGACCGAGATCGAAATGATGATCGCCCGGCTGACATTTTTGTGTGGATCCTTTAGTTCTCCACCACTGTTCGTAATGGTCGTGAATCCCTTGTAGCTCAGAATCCCCAAGGCTGTGGCTGCCAGAAAGCCTCCTCCGCCTGCTTCTTTCATACTGGTGACGGTTTGAAACGAAAAACCCGAGAGCCATAGCCCAATGCCCGCGAAGATGGCAATGCCGCCAATCTTGATGACAGCGGTGATCATCGACATCTTCCCGATGAAATCGTTGCCCATGATGTTCACAATGAACGCAAACACTAACAGACCTACCCCAAGCACTGGGACAAGCCAGGAATCTTCCCCGACGTCGAACAACTGCAAGGTGTAAGTTCCGAAGGTCCGGGCGACCAGGCTCTCGTTGATGACCATCGAGAAGTACATCAGCATCGCGCAGCCAGCGGTGACTGTCCCTTCTCCGTACGCTTTCTTTAGATACATCGCAATGCCACCCGCAGATGGATAAGCATTCGACATCTTGATGTAGCTGTACGCGCTGAATGCCGTCACCAGAGCAGCCGACAGAAACGCAAAGGGAAACAGGCTCCCCGCCTGATTCGCCATCTGACCGGTGAGAGCAAAAATTCCTGCCCCAATCATCACGCCAGTCCCCATCGCCACTGCACCGGGGAGGGAAAGACTTCCTTCTTTGTACTTGGAATTGCTGCTATTGATTTCGTCGGTCATATTGATCTCAGTTTGTGTTTGTGAGCAATCTCGTAATTGCCACCAAGCAATGAAATGCTTCTTCCTGCCTCACGAAAACTTCGCAAGCTCAGATACGATTTAATGGGCGAATTCGCTCGCGAAGCGAAAGTTGTTGTGTTTCTACGATCTACGCAAACACTGTACCGTGAGATTGATGAGTTATTTGGGGGGATAGGAATTCTTCAAATTCCGTACAGATGTAGCAAGAATTTCCAACGTTACGAATTAAAGATCTCTTGAAATCTTAGGTCTGCTCCGTAGATCCTAATCGCGGCATCAATATTACTTAGTGTACGGACTAGCAAAATATCAACGTCAAAAACGATCAATCAACCCGATAGCAGAAGCCGTCATTCGAGTCACATGACTGACTATCTATGTGACAAACTTATTCTATAACGCCTTGAGCTCCTTCACGACGTGGCAACATTTTGTTTGCTCTTGACCCTGACACTGGTCCAGAGCAGACTTCAGCACTTTGCGAACGTGCCGCAGGTCTTTGAGGCGTTCTTCGACATCGGTCAATCGTGCTTCAATGAGGTCCTGAACGTTGCCGCACGTTGGTGCTTTGCCTTCGCCGTCGGCAAGCAGTGATTTGACGTCTTCCAGTGTGAAGCCGATGGCTTGCGCCGCTCGGATGAACTTCAGTTTCTTAAGCGAATGGTCACTGTAGAGTCGGTAGTTCCCAAAGCTACGATCTTCTGGTTCAACGAGACCGATCCGCTCGTAGTAGCGAAGAGTGGATATGGGGATGCCAGCGGCTTTCGCCACCTCACTAATTGTCAGTCGTTTGCTCATTTCAATTCTTCACCGGCCATGTGCAAAAACGGCGCAACGCTGACTTTCTCAGGAAAAAGTCAAGAAATCGCGAATCCGGCTTGACCTTACACGTAAGTGCAACCTCGATAATACAGGAGAAATGTCCATGAAGCAATCAAGGTGAGCACGAACACGGAGTAACGATGTGATGAGCAAGCAGACCGAGACAACGAAGAGGGTTCAGTGTCCGTCCTGTGGACACAAGGCCAAACGAGTGAGCACATTGACGCTCGGCGCGTTGCTCGATGACGAGTTCGCCGAAAAGTTCACAGCAGACAGTCGATCCTGCTGTGCTACGGCAAGTGAAGATTGCGCATCCGTCAAAGATGACACTGGCTGGCGGTTTTGCCCATCGCAGGACTGCGACGTAGTGTACTTCGCTGAGGAAGAAGACACGCAGTTCACCGAGTCGCAACTGAAAGTTCCGGTCGGTGAGAAGGAGTCCAGCGGGGAGCGCGCCCTGTGCTACTGTTTCGGGCATTCGGTTGGCAGCATCAAAGAGGAACTTGGCGCGAAGGGCCGCTCCGACGCTCTGGAAGACATCCGGGCGAAGATGAAAGACCCCGGCTGTCACTGTGAGACTTCCAATCCGAGCGGTTCGTGCTGTCTGGGGAGTGTGACGAAAGGTATCCAAATCGCTCAGGAGGAAATACGGATGAATGACTTGAACGTGACGCCCACATCGACGGCGAAATCATCGACAGGCCGTGGCGAGAAAATCGCCAAGATCGGCACTGTCGTCTCGGCGATCATGGCCTCGGCCTGTTGCTGGCTACCGCTGCTTCTGCTGGCGGTTGGCGTGTCCGGGGCCGGGATCGCAGCCACGCTGGAAACGTATCGCCCACTATTCATGGTCGTGACGTTCGGATTTCTCGGCGCAGCGTTCTACTTCACCTACCGTCCCACGAAAGCTGTTGCCGAATCGGGACACGACTGCTGTACCACGGAAAGTGAAGTGGCGGACGACTGCTGTGCCACGACCGGTAAACGTCGCTTCAACATGATGTCGATGAACAAGGTCATGTTGTGGGTTGTGACGGTGCTGGCGGTCGCCTTCCTCTTCTTCCCCAGCTACGTCGGTGTGTTGTTTGGCACGAATGATGCCGCCGCCGTGACAGAGGATATGAACCGGGCTATGTTCCAGATTGAAGGCATGAGTTGTGAAGGCTGCGCGACGACGGTCGCTCAAGCGATCCGTCAGGTGCCCGGCGTCGTCGCCGTTGATGTCAACTACGAGAAGGGACAGGCGGTCGTCGGCGTGAAACCTGGCGACCCAATTCCCGAGCTCGCGATATTGGCTATCTTGAGTCATGCTGGTTATCGTGTACAGCCTGCGAACTCAGAGTCTCTTTGAGTAGGAACAAAGGATGCCTTGGGTTGACTTTAGAAGCCGCAGTCCATTGCCGATGACCAGCAGTGAGGCTCCCATGTCGGCTGCGATGGCGGCCCAGAGAGAGGCGAGTCCTGCGAACGTGAGGATGACGAACAGGACCTTGACCCCCAGTGAGAAGGCAATGTTCTGGCGGATGATCCTCAGCGTTCGTCGCGAGTGGTGAATCAGCCACGGTAGCTTCGACAAGTCGTCCGACATCAACGCAATATCGGCCGTTTCGATTGCCGCATCGCTTCCGGCGGCGCCCATTGCGAGCCCCAAGGATGCGCGGGCCAGCGCGGGAGCATCATTGACGCCGTCGCCGATCATCGCGACGAACTGGTACTGCTCGACGAGTCGCTCGACGGCGGAGACTTTGTCCTCGGGCAATAACTCTGCCTGAACTTCGTCGATTCCCGCCTCTTGTGCGATCGCTTGTGCAGTGCCTGCGTTGTCGCCGGTCAGCATTACGATCTGTTTCACGCCCGCTTCATGAAGTTGGTGAATCGCCTCACGAGTCTCTTCACGGATGGCATCGGCCAGGGTGATGAATCCGCAGACATGTTCATCATTGCCGACAACGACGACGGTGCGACCGGCTCCTTGCATCGCTTCCAGTTGATTGTGAACTTCGGGCGTTTCCTGACCGCGATCTTCCAGATAACGGTGTGAGCCAAGCCAATAAGGTTTTCCGTTGATCACGCCGGAAGCACCTTTTCCTTGAATGGTCGCGAATCGTTCCGCAGCTGGAATCGTCATGCCGCGCTGTTTTGTTTCTTCGACGATCGCTCTGGCCAGCGGATGATTGCTGTTCAGCTCCAATGCCCCGGCCCGAGTCAGCAGTTCCGTTTCGTCGTGTCCGTTCATCGGCACTACGTCTACCACAGTCGGTGCCCCCTGTGTCAGTGTGCCGGTCTTATCCATGGCGATGGCCTTCAGCTGGGCTGGCAGTTCGACGAATACGCCGCCCTTAATGAGAACACCGTTGCGAGCCGCTGCTGCGAGTGAAGCCACCACGCTCACCGGTGTTGAAATCACCAGTGCACACGGACAAGCAATTACCAGTAGCACCAGCGACCGGTACAGCCAGACCGCCCACTCCTCGCCGAATGCCAGAGGCGGAATCACCAGCATCAACAGAGCGACGATCATAACGGCAGGTGTATAGACCGCAGCAAACTTCTCAACCCACTTTTCCGAGGGAGCACGCTTGGAGCCGGCGTCACCGACCATCTTGATGATGCGAGCCAGCGTCGTATCGTCAGCCGCCTTCGTCGTTTCGATTTCCAGCAGGCCGTCGCCGTTGATTGTTCCCGCGAAGACTTCGTCACCGTTTTCTTTTTCAACAGGGACGCTCTCACCGGTGATCGGTGCTTGATTCACACTACTGGCTCCTTCGCTGACGAGACCATCCAACGGAATCTTCTCACCCGGTCGCACGATCACGGTTGAACCGACCGGCACTTCCTTCGGAGCGACATCGCTGACATGACCTGCTTCATCCCGCAGGTGAGCGGTCGGAGGTGACAAGTCCATCAGCGAAGCGATGGCCCGACGGGCACGCCCGACACTCCATGATTCCAGTAGCAGCGAAAACGAAAACAGGAATGCGACGGTCGCACCTTCGAACCATTCACCGATCAGCACGGCTCCGACGACGGCCACGGACATCAACAGATTCATATCCGGACGCAATGAAACAAGCGACCGCCATGCTTTCGGCAACACCATCAACAGGCCAGCGGCAATGCCGGTGCTGTACAACGCGATTGCCGTGACCGGCACAACTGCAGATTCACCAGCGACAAGTTGCACCACTAAACCCGCAAGTCCGCACACCCCACTGACAGCAGTCAGGACGAGCCGTTGATGGCGTTGCCAAAAGGAAAGATCATCTCGGCTCTGCGACTTATCTTGCCACGGCTCGGCCTTTAATCCGGTTCGCTCAATGGCCGAAAGGATGTCCGCCTCTGAGACTTCTGCGGGTCGCTCAACGACCAGCTTTCCGTTGAGAACATCAAATCCCAGCCGTTCTTCGCTACCCACCATCGGCAACAGTTCACGCTTGAGCAACGTGACTTCCTCAGCGCAATCCATTCCGCGTATTCGCAGTTGCATTTCTGATGACATGATCAATCCCTAGAGTCCTTGCCAGGCTGGTGTATGTCTGACCCACGGGCAGAGGACGAAGCCGAGGTAAAACAGTGCCAACAGAACCGCCGACGCGATCCATAGATTTCGGTCGGGCTTTTTGATGGTGACCAGCAGATAGTAAATGAAGAAGTACCAGACCACCGCTTCCATCAGTCCAAGGATAATGTGTTTCGGTTCCATATTTTTTCGGTCGATAAGGAGGTTATCGGAATTTGGACTTACATTGCCCGAATTGAACGCTCATGCTGGCTCATCGGTTTGTACTTTCCGCGCATCGCGACCAGCATTGAATGCCTCCCAGGCAACATAGGGCACGATTAGCAAGGCCGCCACTGGATCAGCCCACCACCAACCTTGCCATTGCACCAGCCCAATTCCAATCAGCACGACGATTGTCTGGTATTCGCAGATCATCGTGTCGATGGCATCGTACTTGAGCGTCGGCGAATCGGTCTTCTTGCCATAGTGGTACTTGCCCCACGCCAACAGCGGGTTGACGACGAGCGAGACCAGCAGGATGCCGATGCCCCACCATGACATCGACGCGGTTTCCTGGCTGATGAACTTGCTGATCGCTTCATAGAGAATGAAGATCACCGCGATTGAGAACGCGCCTGATAACACGCCCAGGGCAATCTTTTTCCGTTTGAGTACCTCTCGCTGGCTAATGCCTTTTTCTTCGCCGCGAAGACGCCAAATCATGAACGCCGCCGAGTTGCCTTCGACAATGCTATCAACTCCCCAACTGACCAACGCCGAACTTCCGGTTGCGAAACCGGCTGTTAGCGACACCACAATTTCGGCGATGTTGTAAAGCAAGCTCGCGACTTCAACGTAACGTCCCTTGCGAAGATGTTCTTTTCGTTCGTCGCTCATTAAATCCCCTACAGTAGCTCGACGTTTTTCATCACAAAGTGATCCACTGGAATTGCCGGTAGCCTGCCCACATCGATTTGCAAATTCTGTTCCGGCACCTCGTAATCGCACCGGTTCACGAGCACATCGGTTGCCACTTTCATCTGTTCCATGGCAATCCATTCTCCGGGGCAACGGTGATTTTCGTAGTGATCGCCTCCCCCTTGAGGAATCAACGTATAGGGGTTGCCATCCCAATCGTGGAAACGCTCGGGATCGAACTCGTCTGGTCGATCCCAGATTCGCGGATCATGGTTGGTGCCATAGAGGTCCAATAAGACTTTACGACCAGTGGGAAACGGATACCCTTGCCAGGCGAACGACTCTTTCACCTTTGCTGCAGCAAACGGAAAAAAGGGGTAATGTCGTCGGACTTCCTGCACAAAGCATTGAAAGTCGTCCGGCGTACCGTTCGTGAGTTGTTCTCGCGTCGCGGGATGCTCGTGCAAGGCGTGAGCACATTGAACGATGTAAACGGCAACTGCCACCGTTGGACGCAGGATGTTGTTCAGTTCGACCGCCGCAATTTGCGAATCGAGAAAGTTTCCCTCCAGATCACGATGATTGGAAACAACAAACGCGGCGGAGTCTTCGGGCGGCTGATACGCTCCGTCGCGAATTTGTTCGACGATTCCACGCAACCACGCTTCGTTTCGCTTGCGAGCCAACCGTGCCCACCAGTGCTTTGGACCGACGTTTCCAGCGTAGTCGAATAACGCCGCTAGCTCACTGGTCCGTCGGTCAACGTCGGCGGGATCAAGCGGCACGCCCGCCCACTGACAAACCGCTTCGGTCAAGATCTCTTGTGCCTGCCGGTAGAGCACCACCTGATCGATCCGCGACCATTCCAGCACTCGACGGATCCAGATGTCGCGGGCAAGCTGCGTCAGTCCGCCGATCTTATCTTCCGTCAGTAACGACATGAACATCATCTTGCGATGGCGATGGGCCTTACCATCCATGCCCTGAACGCCGCCGCGACCGAACAGCGTCTTAGAGATTCGCGAGGGTGCGACTCCGACACGCGAAAAACGTGTTGTATTGTAAAAGACCTTGGCAGCTTCTTCGCCTCGAATGCAGATGGTTTTCTGTAGCAGTAGCCGAGTTGCATAGGCGTCTGAATCGTGCTTGTCGCAACGTTTGGAGATAAAACGATAAGGATCGCGGGCGAGAGCGAGCGTGCTGTCGAAGGAGTTGTCAGATGGAAGCGTCTTCATGTTCTGCTCAATTGTTTCCTTCAAGGTGAAGCGCTGTCGATGTCGCTACGGCTTCAACTAACTCATCATGTGTCTTCATCCCAACGAGCCGCTGCACTTCTTTGCCATCGATGAAGATCAACAGCATCGGGTACTTGTCGATGTTGTATTTCTCTTTGATGAAAGGGTTTTCTTCGATGTTTAATTCACCAACCTTGGCTGTGCCATTGAGGTCCTCCGTCACGTCACGAATTGTGGGTTTCATCGCGATGCAGGGCTGGCACCACGGTGCCCACATGTCGACGAGAACCGGCACTTGACTTTCAATCACTTCCGTATGGAAGTTGGTATCCGTCAGATGGACAGGTTCAACGCTCCCCAAAGACTGCATGTCCTTTGGCGGCTGTCGATCACAACCAATCACGATAATTGCGAACGCACCCGTGAGTATCTTGAAGTCTAATTTCATATAGTATGTTTATAGTCTCGTCACTTTTTCGATCCACTCGTTCGGACGAACAAGGAACCGGTTCAATCGGTGTTCATCAAGGAGTTGGGGACGATTTAGTAGCCTGGAGACACCTCAATCGAACGACTGACACGCTAAAGACAGTCTTCGAATGATTGCACACTCAGCCGAGAATGTCAGCAACACAACGACACGTGCCATGTTGCCGACACCCGACCGATTCATTCAATTTCTCATCCCGTTGAGTTAAAATCACGTCCTACTCGGTAGGCTCCGGTGGTTTGTGACCGGTTTTCGCTTCATATTGGGCAATGAACTTCTCCGCCCGTTTCGGGCTGCAAATGAAGCATTGCGATTCTGGTCGATCATGCTCTTCACACCAGTCACCCGCTTCCTTAAATTCTGCGACCAGTGATTTGTCACAGCGAGCGCACTCACCTTCAGGCACTCCGTGCTCTACACACCAATAGCCACCATGGCTGTGATCCACTTCCGCAGTGGCGGCTGCCGAGGATTCATCAGGTTCGGAAGCAGTTTCGCTATTACTACATCCGGCCAGTCCAATCGCGGCCGTTGCCAGCAAACCCAGCGACAGACCACGCATACTCATCATCCAATTCATTTCGTTCTCCTTCGGCTCTGTGCCGAATTTCTAATTTGTGACCGTCATTGGTTCGGACCATTGCTGTGACTCTGGATTTGACGCAGAATCCAACTGCAGTCCGTCCTCCGGTTCGGTCGGTTCATCTGGTTCAAGACGATGACCATCATCGTCTCCTCCATCTTCATCGTGGCTCTCTGTGGGCAGATTGAAGACCACGTAAAGCACTCGTAATACGAGTAGGCTCATGATCATGGCGCTACACACACCACCGATCACGACCGTTGCCAGTGGTCGTTGCACTTCCGCGCCCATCCCCGTACTGAAGGCCATCGGCACGAAGCCGAGACTGGCCACCAAAGTCGTCATCAGGATCGGGCGTAATCTGGTCATCGCAGCCTCTTCAACGGCTTCATCCAGCGAACGACCACGCCTGCGCAGCTGTCGAATGGTTGAGACCAACAGCATGTCGTCGAGCACGGCTACACCGGACAGTGCGATGAAGCCCACCGCCGCTGAAATCGAAAACGGCATGTCACGAATCCAAAGTGCAAGCACTCCGCCGATCCAGGCAAACGGAACACCTGTAAAAACTCGCAATGAGTCGATCCAGTTGCGGTACGTCATGTAGAGCAATGCCATGATCATCATCAGGGCAATCGGCACGACTATAAGCAACCTTGTTTGTGCACGTTCGAGATTCTCGAATTGACCACCCCATTCCACGCGATAGCGTCCCGCGGGCAGCTGAACTTTCTCATCGATGACTCGCTGAGCCTCAGCGACAAAGCTGCCCAGGTCGCGACCACGAACGTTGGCTTCAATCGTGATGCGACGCTGATACCAGTCGCGTTTAATCGTGTTGAAACCTTCCACTCGCTCAATAGAAGTTAGACGCGAGAGCGGGATGCGTTGCCCAGACGGCGTGGCTACTAATATGTTGCCGATAGCTTCCGGGTTAGCTCGGGCTTCCTCTGGGAGTCGAATGACTAAAGGAAATCGCAGCTGTCCTTCATATACTTCGCTAACATGGTTGCTACCAAGAGAGCGAACAATATTCATGACCGAACGGGCGGAGACTCCGTAGCGGGCAATCTGATCCTGTTTGACTTGAATCTGAAGAACCGGCTGACCGGAAATCTGTTCGATCTTGACGTCTTCAGCACCATCGATTGAATTGAGGGCACGCTCAATCTCGACGGCCTTTTCGCTCATCAGTTCGAGGTCGTCACCATACAGAATCGCTGCGACATCTGATCGAACACCCGAAATCATTTCGTTCATTCGCATTTCAATCGGCTGCGACAACGCCAGGCGAGGACCGGGGAGGTCACGAAGTTCTCGCTGAACGAGAATGGTCAGTTCTTCTTGCGTCTCCGCTCGCGTCCACTGTTCACGCGGATGCAGGGTGATAAACAGGTCTGTCAATTCTGTGCCCATCGGGTCGGTCGCGACTTCCGCCGTACCGATCCGACTCCAAACCTGATTGACCTCGTCGGGGAACTTCTCCAGGAGAACTTGCTCCATGCGTGTGTTGTACCGCATCGATTCTTCCAACGGTGTCCCGGCGAGTCGAACCACGTTGAGTGTGATGGCTCCTTCTGAAAGCCGGGGCACGAACTCGCTGCCAAGGTTGGGCGCAACGAGACCGAACACACTGACCAGCAACAACAGAGCTGAACCGATAATGAATGCCTTGTGGTGCATCGTGAATCGCAGCACGGGAGCATATAGCCGTTTCAGCACCCGGATCAGGAGCGGCTCTTTCTCTGTGATGTTCTTCGGAAGAAAGATGCTTGCCAGGACAGGCATCAGAGTCAATGACAGCACCATCGATCCGGCAAGAGCCATAATTACCGTCAGCGCCATAGGGCGAAACAGCTTACCCTCGATGCCTTCGAGCGTGAGGATCGGCAGATAGACAATCATGATGATCAACTCGCCAAACATCGTGGGCTTACGCACTTCAATCGCTGCTTCACGAATGATTTCAAGACGACTCTTGCCGTCTCGATTGTGAGCCAAATGCCGCACACAGTTTTCGATCATCACCACCGAACTGTCGACGACCAGTCCGAAGTCAATTGCCCCCAAACTGAGCAAACTGGCGGCAATTCCAAATTTCAGCATTCCCGAGAACGCGAACAGCATGGACAACGGAATCGCCATAGCAACGATCAATCCGGCTCGGAGATTGCCAAGGAAAATGAAAAGAATGGCAATGACGAGCAAACCACCTTCGAATAAGTTTTTTTGTACAGTGTGAATGACATGGTCGATCAACTCAGTGCGGTCGTAGACTGTTTGAATCGCGACACCGGCAGGGAGACTTTCCTTGATCTGTTCGAGTTTCTCCTTGAGTGCCCATGTGACTTCATCACTATTCTCACCCATCAGCATGAAGCCGAGGCCGAGTACTGCTTCTCCTTGACCGTTAGCCGTAACGGCTCCGCGACGAATCTCGTGTCCGATCTCGATGGTCGCGACGTCGTGAAGATGCACTGGCACGCCATCTTTTGCCGTTACGATAATTTCTTCAATTTGTTCGATGCTCACGGTTCGACCGACGCCGTGAACGAGCAGCATCTCGCTGCCGTCGGTGACCGTCCCGCCCCCGACGTTCTCGTTGTTGGATTCAATGGCTTCACTGACCTGCTCGAACGTCAGTCCATATTTGAGTAGCAGGTCCGGGTCGATCCGCACCTGATACTGCTTCTCGTAACCACCCCAGCTGTTGACTTCCGCGACGCCTCGAACAGAACGCAATTGCGGTTTGATGACCCAGTCGTGAATGGTGCGGAGTTCAGTGAGTCGCTTGACCCGTTCCTCACGAGAGACTTGAGAAAGATCGACTCCTTCGTAGACCACCACGTAATGGAAGACCTCGCCGAGCCCCGTAGAAACCGGTCCCATCTGTGGTCGCTGAATCCCATCGGGCAGTTCGACCGTCGATAGTCGTTCGTTGATCAGTTGACGTGCAAAATAGATGTCAATGCCATCGTCAAAGATCAAGACCACCTGCGACAGTCCGAACTTCGAGATTGAACGGAGTTCGTGCAGTCCCGGCAAACCACTAATGGCTTGCTCGACAGGAAAAGTAATCTGCCGCTCAATCTCTTCAGATGCCAGTGATGGCGCGACTGTGTTAATCTGTATTTGAACCGGAGTCGTGTCCGGAAATGCGTCAATATCGAGCTGTTGGAGCGAGAAAACGCCGACGACAGCAAACAGCAACGCCGCCAGAATCACCAGCCCGCGGTGCTTGAGTGAAAAATCTATCAGCCAATTCAGCATCCTTGCTCTCCTTATTCAGCGACGCAGTCACAGCCTGCACCAAGATTGTTTTTCAGTAACTGTGCTTTCAACACATCGCTGCCCGCAGTCGCAATGACTTCGCCGGGCAACACACCGGAGAGAACTTCGGTGACATCACCGTTAATGGCTCCCAATCGGACGGAACGAACATGGAAGACTTTGTAGCTTTCTGGGCTGTCGAAATAGTTTTTATCACGCACGAAGACGACCTGACAGCAACCTTCCCAGTGCGATGATCCGGTCGGAATCACGATGGCATCGGATTCTTCGCGCAGGATGATTTCCCCCATGCCGAAGGTTTCGTTCCGCAGCTTTCCATCTGTGTTGGCGAGAATGGCGCGCACTCCCACCATCCGTGTTTCCTTGTCAACCGATGTGCTGACCCAGTCCAGTTTCCCCTCAACAACACGACGACTCCCGTCTGGAGTAAATCGGATCTGCTGCCCCACTTCGAGTTGATCCATATTCTCTAGCGGCACGCTCAGTTGCAGCCACATCTGCTGGGTGTCGGCGACTTGAAATAGAATTCGAGATGGATTGACGACCTCACCGGGGGTCACAGATCGTTGAACGACAATCCCGTTCATTGGTGAGAGAATCGGCAACAAATTCGTCGTGGCAGTTTCTAAGTTGATCTGGTTGCGTAACGATTCAGGGATTCCGAGCAAGCGAAGTTCGTTAAGTACCTGCTTCTCCGATAGCTCGCGCAGCCGATCTACATCGACCGGCAATCCCAGGTTGATCAGTGATTGTTCAGCACTGAGGACGTCGGCGTGTGCTTTGGCAAGGGCAGCTTCGGCATCAAGGATTCTCGAACCAGCAATCGCTCCACTTTTCCCAGCTTGCGACAACCGGATAACGTTTTGCCGCTGGAGTTTTTCTTCAGCGAGTGACCGCAACAACATTGTCTTCAAGTCACCCACTTCCACAGCATCGATGACCGCCAGTACTTCTCCTTCAGAAACTGGATCACCAATGTTTTTGGAAACGCTCCAAACGCTCCCCGGAACACGAGACGCCAGGCTGGCGAGTCGCGTTGGATCGTAGACAATTTCGCCGTTGCCGAAGATCGACTCAACAATCGACTGTCGCTCGATCAACTCGACATCAACTCCCGCCTGTTGCACTGCTTCGATCGATGCGAATTGAATCCGGGTCTTGTAGATGCCACAGCTGCTGTTGTTTTCTTTGCGAGGTGCGATCTCGAATGCTCGCGCTGCTCGTTGCAAGTCCGCAACAAGCTCCTCCTGAGAGGGCGGTTCCTTGATTTGGGATACGTCCGGGTGATCAAGTGTACAATTGTGGACGCCATGCTCGGCACACCAGCCATAGTCGGGACCTTTGGGCTTTAAGGTCGGATCACACGCAACGCAGATCGACTCCGGGACAGCATGTTCTTCACACCAGTCATCGACTGAGGTTTCTACTGGTCCCGTCAATGCAGCGAACTTGGGGATTCGCCAATCGTTGTGGTGTCCATAATAAAACACCGCTGCGAAGCCAATCAGAACTAGCGTCGGTCCTAAGCTGGAAACCACGAGTCTGGCGGTACGTCCGAAGACTCTCCGAGATCGCCCCTGAGGAGCCGATTCAACCGGTTTGTTATCGACTTTTTTTGGTGGAGAAGATGTGGCGTGCTTGGTCGTCACATCCATCATAGAATTGGACATTATAAATCTCCTGCTGGATAAGGTTCAAAGAAAGATCGTTTCCCAGTTTTTCGGTCGTTATTGCGACAAAACCAGCGACAGCAGAACGGTCGACTTATGAACGGGAAGATACAGTTGTCGACGCAACGAGAAACGCGTCTCAACGATGATCGAGTCCGTCAAAAAGCCAATGGTCGACTCGGAACGTGAAAAATCCGCAGTGATGACCAATTAATAGGACGGACTGCCAGCAGAGAGTTACACTGTCAGAGAGCTGAAGACGAGGCGCACCGACTGACCATTAAGGAGATCTGGTCGACCCTCGCGCCATCGGTAATGGATGGAAAACGGTTTCTCGACATCCACATCGTGCAATACGGCAGGAAGAAGTTCCGTCAACTGTTCATAAAAGACCACTACGTCTCGATGCTGAGACTCGTGCGTGCCCTTACAGATACAACTTGAATCACAAGGAACTGGGCAATTGCCTGGAGATTCGGAGGGTTCCGGATCAGAAACGTTTTCACAAGCCTGCGAGGAATTGTTCTGAGAGCAATTGCAACTGCTCTTTTCGACTTCTGCGCAAACCACATCACAACCCGCCGCACAAAAGATTGGGCAAAGCAAGACTCGAAAAACGAGAACTGTGATGAGTGAAAACTGAAACATTTGTAATCTTTAAGGGGGGCCGATATGCAACATCATTCATCGGACCAGGACGAAGTGTTAATTCAGTGTACCAGCGATAAAAGTACCAAACAAGAGAGAATTTTTGAATCAGACTCCTCCCATCTTCCAGTCATATCGAATTTCACACTCAACTCGGATCCTGCCTCTTGCAAACTGAGAGGAAGAGTTGTGACGACCCAAATAAAGTTTAGCGATTGCATCAGTTCTCCGGAAGCAAGGTTTTCTGAGCAAGTTGCTGATTGAACATGTCCGAAGAGTGATGATGAGGAATGTTCCACCAACTCCCAGACGTCTGGGGGCCAACTTCTCAACCTCAGTTTTCGTTTTGCATGGATGCAGATCGTGTCGATTCGTCAGTTCTTGCCTGTTCTTCTCATCGCCCTGCTGGCGTATCAGGCAGTGGTACCGTGTTGTTCGTGTATTCCACTTAAAACGACAAGTTTGATTGGTGCGACAGACTCATTTACGGTCCCATGCAGCTTCCACTGTTGTCACCATGTTCACTCTCAAACGGGTGTCAAAAGTGGGACACGGGATGGCGAGACCCCTGAAGCCCCTCACTGCCCTTTTTGCGATGATATCGCAGACGTTCACGTTTATTCTCGTGAACATATTCCGCTGCACAGTACCGATTGTGATGCGCACTCCCGTAATGTCATCGATGGAGTTGCACCACAGATAAGAATGACTCGAAACAACGAGTGTCGTTGCTTGCACAGGCTGGTGAGAGGTCCATTGGGAGTCAGGCTTCAGGTTTAGAATGACGTTCGCATGATTTCATCATTACTAAATCGAGACTTTCTTCCCAATACAATCCCTTTACAGGAGACCGGTCATGACCAAGTCACCGTATCGTCGTCGTATTCTTTCTATCGGACTTGTTCCCTTTGTGGGACTGGGATGTGCTTCGGCGCGAACTCAGGTCGCTCAAATAATCATGCCAGCTGAGACGACCTCCCAGGTTGTGGCTGCTGCAGATAAGCCAACTACGGAACGACCAACTCTCGAATTGGCCAGTCCGTCCATCAATTCTGTTGACGCCACACCAAGTTCGGCTGAGCAGATTGAGATTGAAGTTGTCAATCATCAGTCTGAGCTGAACCAAAAATCCAACTCTTCAGTGGAACCTGCCAAACTTCCTCCCGCACCACCCGCGAGTTCGATTCCAGAGCAGAAAGGATTGACTCTGCAAGCGTTGGAAGAGTTGGCGCTTCAAAACAATCCCTCGATCCAGCAAGCAAACGCTGTGGCAGCGAAAGCGTCTGGAATCCATTATCAAGTGGGGCGAAAGCCGAATCCTTCGATCGGCTACTTCGGGGAAGAGATTGGGAACGATGGAGCAGGCGGGCTGCATGGTGCATTTGTCTCACAAACCTTTGTCCGTGGCGACAAACTCGCCTGGAACGAACAGGTGATTGGCCATGATGTTGAGTCGATTCGATGGCAGACCGAAGCACAACGGCAGCGTGTCCGCACCGACATCCGCATTCAATTTTATGAAGCCCTCGCTGCCCAAAAGCGTTTGGAACTGGCCCGTGACTTCCGAGACATTGCAGAGAAAGGAGTGGAAGTTTCCCAACAGCGCGTGGATGCTCAGGTGGGAACTCGACCAGATGTCCTTCAATCGGAAATTCAGCAGAATGAAGTTGAGCTGATTATTCAGCAGGCGGAGTACGACTTTGAATCGGCCTGGAAGCAGTTGGCTGCCATCGCAGGGGTTCCTGGTATGGAAACTCCGACACTATCAGGAAAACTTCAACCGTCTGATTTGGAGCGAGAGGCCGATGCATTATACCAACAGATTGTCTCGCAGAGTCCGTTGATTTCCGCGGCACAGGCTCGTGTTCACCGCGCCCAGGCGAACATGCAGCGACAGAATGTCCAGGCAATCCCCAACATCAATGGTCAATTTGGAGTCGGACGAGATGACGGAACCGGTGACGCATTTGCCAATATCCAGTTGAGTTTGCCGATTCCTTACAACAACAAGAACACTGGGAACATCTCAGCAGCTCACGGCGAATACTGTGAAGCTACTCAGAACGTCCAGCGGCTCAAGATGCAGATTCGACAGAATTTAGCCATCGCATTGCGAGACTATCAAGTTGCTCAGGCGAACGTACAACGGTACCAATCAGCAATTCTGCCCAAAGCCCAGGAAACGCTGGACCTTGTTCAGGAAGCACAACTGGCGGGGGAGTTTGACTTCCTGCGAGTGCTGACAGCACGCCGGGCTTACTTCGACGCAAACCTCAATTACGTGAGGAGCCTGGGAAATCTCGCGACAGCGAACGCCAGAATCGAGGGTCTTCTGCTGACTGGTGGGCTTTCCAACACCGTTACCTATGATGGAGACGATGGTCTGCGTGGACAAGCGTTGAGTGGTCAATGAGTCTTGTAATGTGAGAGATCACGATAGGGTTTCGTCACCAGAGTGATCGTTATGATTACAATTCCCATCACAATGACGACGTATGTCGGAGGGAGCTTCGACTTCGCAAACCAAAAATGTACGGATTGCCTGTTCATTCTAGTCTTTTCACATGAGTCGATAATTTTTAGACACGAATGGCATCACAGTTGCTTTTGCTGATTTCTGAAATTCCTCTAGCTTTGTTCTTGAGAGACCGATAAAAATATAAATGAATTGGTTTGTCCGACTTGATGGACAGTTCATTGAAAGTTTGAGATTTGCATGTTCCGCAGCACAGTCATCTTATTGACCTCCGCAACAGTCATGTTTCATGCACTGTTGGGGTGTTGTGCGCACCATGGACACTCTCATTCTGCCTCAGAAAAAGTGACATCGTCAGTTCACAATCATGCCCGCGGTGACGACCATTCCTCAGGTCATTGCCATTCGCACAGTGATCATGAGGACGTTACCAGTGCTGGCGGCACAGTCCCTGCGACTCCGCAGCCTTGCGACGGTAATCATGAGGGCGAAGACGGACCGTGTGACGAAGCGGATTGCCAGTTTGTTTCCACTCTACGATCAGGTGAATGTCTGACATCGTTTTCCTTTTCAACACTTCTTGCCTTCGATGCAAGTTTGCCAACGACCGATGCTCTCGTTTCCCCTCTCAATTGGGAACGATTCGAGCAGTCAGTGCCCCTCGCCGCGACGCCCAGACCCCTGCATGCTTTGAAGCAGGTTTGGTTGCTCTAACAGCAGTGCGTCCGAAATTCAGAGATTTGCTCGTACCATCCTTGCGCTCGAAATGAGTGTTTGAAGAATGGTTGCTCGTGTCATTCGTTGACTGCAGCTCATCGCGCTCTCCCAATTTCTAATCTTGGACGCTTCTTCTACTTCCTACGCCGGACGTGCATCTTTGCGCGTTGGGACGAGGGTTGATTTCTGTTCGCTTTAAGTAGTTGAATCAAGGGTTCTGACGATGAAATCGCGCATTCCGCAACTCCCTGTCAAATGGATTTGGACGACGGTCGTCATCATGACGATCGGCGCCCTGGTACTCACTGTGAATCGCTGGTTGCCGGTCACCCAAGACTGGGTGAATCAGACAATTAGTACATTCCGTGGGGGAGGCACCTCTCATGGCGACGGAGACTCTCACAGCGAAGAAGATCCGCACGCAGGGCATGATCACGGTTCGCACGAAGGACATGACGAAGCCACATCATTAGAACTCTCTGCTCAGGCGCTTCGCAATGTGGGACTCGGACCCGAACAAATTCAACCGGTGAAACTGGAGACCTTCCGAAAGTCGATCACCGTTCCAGCTGTCATCGTCGAACAGCCAGGTCGAACGCGTATCCAGGTTGCAACTCCGATGACGGGCGTTGTCACGAAAGTCCATGCGTTGGAAGGCGAGGCTGTCAAACCGGGAACACTCCTGTTTCAGATTCGTTTGACACACGAAGACCTGGTGCAAGCCCAGACAGAGTTCCTGAAGACACTAGGAGAACTGGATGTCGAAGAACGAGAGATCAAGCGACTCGCCGATGTGACCAGTAGTGGTGCGGTCGCTGGCAAGGTTCTGCTGGATCGCCAGTATGCCAAGGACAAACTTTCGGCACTGCTCAGTGCTCAGCGCGAAGCCCTGAAGCTCCACGGGCTTTCTGAAGAACAGGTGAACCAGATAGCCGAAGAGCGACGTTTGTTGAGGGAACTGCAAATCTTTGCTCCTTCGCTCGAAGGGCATGACGATGTTGAACTGAAACTGACAAGAAATCTGGTGCAGCCTGTGTCGCTGTTTCAGGAGGAGAAAACTCAAAATCCCTCTGGAGATCGACATTTCGGGCCACTGATTCTACAGGATCTTGACGTCCATAAAGGCCAGTCAGTCACCTCTGGCGAGACGCTATGTGTCTTAACGGACTATGACGAACTTTTCATCGAGGGACTTGCGTTTGAACAAGACATTGCCAGCTTGCGACAGACGTCGGATCAAAACTGGAAGGTCGATGCAATTTTCCAGCGCCCCGGTTCAGAAACAGAGGTCGTCGAAGATTTGGAGATTGCCTACCTCGCCAATCAGGTCGATACCGACTCACGAACGCTGCATTTCTATGTGCGGTTGCCGAATGAGGTCGCCAAGGACAACCGTGTCTCGGGGAATCGCTACCTCGAGTGGAAATACCTCCCCGGCCAGCGCTTGCAGTTGCGTGTCCCGATTGAGGAAATGCCAGACAAAATTGTCCTGCCAGTCGATGCGGTTGCCCGGGAAGGTGCGGAATATTTCATATTTCAACAGAACGGAGATCACTTTGACCGAGTTCCGGTTCATCTGACGTACCGAGACCAATATTCGGCGGTCATTGCCAACGATGGCTCAATCTTTCCAGGTGATGTCGTCGCCCGACGCGGTGCCCATCAACTTCAAATGGCTCTTAAGAACAAAGCAGGCGGCGGAGTCGATCCTCATGCCGGGCATAATCACTAATTCGCACCGGCAACGATCGTGCTGACATGAGGAGAGATGAAGAATGTTAAATGCAATTATTCGATTCGCACTGCGGCAGCGGATGCTCGTCATCGCGGCGGCTCTATTCCTGGTTGGATACGGAACGTGGCAGGCGTTGCAGGCGCCCATTGATGTGTTCCCCAACTTGAACCGTCCCCGTGTTGTGGTGATGACCGAAGTGCCTGGGATGGCACCGGAAGAAGTCGAAACTCTGGTGACGTTCCCGCTGGAAACGGCATTGAATGGTGCCAACGGCGTGCAGGCTGTTCGCAGTTCCTCGGGCGTTGGAATTTCGGTGATTTATGTCGAGTTCGATTGGGGAACCGACATCTATAATGATCGTCAAATTGTCAACGAACGCATCCAGCTCGTCCAGGAACGAATGCCCGAGGGAGTGAAACCAACCCTCGCTCCGATTTCATCCATCATGGGACAAATCCTGATGTTGGGGATGTGGAGTGAAGACGAACAAACCGATGCATTGGAGATGCGTACGATTGCGGACTGGGTGGTGCGTCAACGGCTACTGACGATTCCTGGCGTTTCGCAGGTGTTTACGATGGGCGGAGGGCGCAAGCAGTTCCAGGTGCTTGTCGATCCAGATGCCATGCTGCGGTACGGAGTCGCGCTTCATGAAGTCAAGGACGCCGTTCAAAATAGTAACGAGAATGCGACGGGGGGATACCTCGATGAACAAGGCCCGAACGAATTGCTGGTCCGTGCATTAGGGCGAGTTCAGTCGATTGAAGATCTTCAGAAAGTCGTCGTCACAATTCGCGACGGCAAGCCGATTGCCCTTTCTCAAATCGCCCAAGTCATTGAAGGTCCGCAGGTCAAACGCGGCGATAGTTCTGCCTTCTTGCGTGAAGAAGATGGCGAGTTTTCCGGCGGTCAGTCAGTCATTTTGACGATCAATAAGCAACCCAACGCTGATACGCGTGAAGTGACCGAAAGCGTGATGGCGGCCATTGAGGAACTCCGCCCTTCGTTGCCGGACGATCTTAGAATTCGTCAGTTCTATTCCCAAAAGTCGTTCATTGATCGGGCGATTGAGAATGTCATCGAAGCATTGCGCGATGGTGGCATCCTGGTCGTCATCATACTATTCCTGTTTTTGATGAACTTTCGCACGACGTTTATCACGCTGACGGCAATCCCCCTCTCTCTGGTCAGTACCGCGATTGTTTTCCACTTCCTTGGACTCTCCATCAATACAATGACGCTGGGAGGATTAGCAGTCGCCATCGGTGAGTTGGTCGATGATGCGATTGTGGATGTGGAGAACATCTTCCGACGACTCAGAGAGAACCGACTTAAAGATAAACCGCTGCACCCGTTGCTGGTGGTCTTCCGGGCGAGTGTTGAGGTTCGTAATTCGATCGTGTTTGGAACCATGATCGTGATTCTCGTTTTCGTTCCCCTGTTTGCGCTCACCGGGATGGAAGGACGTCTCTTCACCCCGCTGGGAATCGCTTACATCGTCTCGATTCTCTCATCGCTGGTCGTCTCGCTGACTGTCACACCGGTGTTGTCGTATTGGCTTCTGGCACATCAAAAATCGACTGAGGAAGAGAAAGACGGCTTCTTCCTCAGAGGACTCAAGTGGGTCGGTGACAAGGTGATCCGCTTCAGTTTGCAATTCCCACGGTTGAATCTGACCGTCACGTTGACCGCTGTGGCATTGGCAGGACTGTTTGTGACCAACCTCGAAAAAGACTTTCTTCCGCCGTTTAACGAAGGCGTGATTCAGTTGAATGTTGTGTTGCCACCGGGCACGTCGTTGGAAACATCCAACGCAATCAATCGTCGGGTCGAACAGCGTCTGCTCGAAATCGAAGATATCGAACAGTTTGTTCGTCGGACAGGACGCGCGGAACTCGATGAGCATGCGGAGGGCGTCAACATGAGTGAATACATTGTCGACCTCGATCCGGAGTCGGAACGTTCACGTGAAGAACAACTTGAAGAAATTCGTGAGGCGATGGCAGACATCCCCGGCATCGTGACCGCCGTGGAACAGCCGATTGCCCACCTGATCTCTCACATGCTTTCGGGGGTGAAAGCCCAGATCGGAATCAAGATTTACGGCGACGATCTCGATGTTCTCCGTCGCAAAGCCGACGAAATGAAGGCGGCCATGCAATCGGTGCCGGGAGTGACGGACTTGTTGGTCGAACCGCAGGTCATCATCCCGCAACTGCGCATCGAACTCGACCGCGACAAGTTGCTCCTCTACGGCCTCACTCCGGTCGAGGTCAATGAGTTCATCGAGACCGCCATGAATGGGCAGGTCGTCTCGGAAGTGCTGATGGGACAACGCACCTTCGACCTGTTGATTCGTTTGGACGAGAACTATCGCGAGAACCTTCAGGAACTGAAGCGGCTCACCATTGATCTTAAAGGCGGTGGGAAAGTTCCGCTCGAAGCTGTTGCCAATATCTACGAATCGGGCGGACCCAACACCGTCAATCGAGAGAACGTTCGTCGTCGGATTATCTTGCAATGTAACGTTTCCGAGCGAGGTGTCGTCGATGTTGTGCAGGACATCCAGCGTCAGGTGCAACCAGTCGTGGAATCTCTCCCAACTGGCTATTTCGTCGAATACAGTGGACAGTTTGAATCACAACAGTCGGCGTCACGCATCATCGGAGCGCTATTCGCAGTTTCAATGATTGGCGTCTTTATGGTGCTATTCACCATGTTCCGGTCGGTCAATCTCTCCTTACAGGTGATGGCCGCATTGCCGATGGCGTTTATCGGATCGGTGGCAGCCCTCGTGATCACCGGACAAACGCTGACAGTCGCAGCCATGGTCGGATTTATCTCTCTGGCCGGAATTGCCTCCCGCAATGGCATTTTGTTGCTCAATCATTATCTGCATCTGGTGAAGTACGAAGGTGAAGACTGGAGCAAGAAAATGATTGTTCGCGCCGGGCTGGAGAGGCTCGCACCGGTGTTGATGACCGCACTCACCTCGGGCATCGGACTCGTTCCACTAGTCCTCGCGTCTGGTGAGCCAGGAAAAGAAATCCTTTACCCAGTCGCCACAGTCATCCTGGGAGGCCTGATTAGTTCGACTTTGCTGGACTTTTTTGTCCATCCGGCACTCTTTTGGCTCTTTGGACTCAAAGAGGCTCAGCGAGTCGTCAAAGAATCACAGACTGAAATCGCACTGACCGAAGAACACGACGAAACTCATGGAATCGAACATCCCGTCGCGATTACGACTTAGCAACTGTCCTTTGCCGTTACAAAACAACTCCGCAAATCATGTAACTCTTTCAACCGCATCACGACGACGGTTTATCAAGATGCTTTGATCTCCACAGGACAGGCGATTCACAGCAAACAACTGACTTTAGGAGACGAACGATGAAAACTTTTCAAACAACGATGCTCGCTACCGCTGCTATGCTCGTAATGAGCACGGCTTCATCTGCGATGGCCGAGGAGTCTTTCGTGATTGCCTATCGGCTGGGGAATTGGAAGACAATGGAATTTGAAAATCCAACAACCGCGCAGCAACACCTGCAAGCCGTGAGAAATCTCGGATGTGAAGCACGAGCCGAAAACCATAACGGACATCTGGATGTGATCTATCGTCTTCCCGAGTGGAGGCCGCTGGAATTGGCATCGGACAAGCTGGTCCACGATTGGGAAGGGTGGTTGAAATCTTCAGGTTTTGAAACGATCCATGGTCATGGTGATGATCACGCCCAGGGACATGACGGACATAATCATGCTGCCCACGATCACGCTGGTCATCAACATGGTCCTAACGGAGAAGAGTCGATCGCCTATCGAATGCCCAACTGGAAAACCCTCCATTTTGAAACCGCCAGTGAACGTGACCAGCTCATTGCCATCGCACAAGGGCTCGGGTGTGAAGTTCGTCAGGAATCGCATGCAGGGCACGACGACGTCCTCATCCGATCACCACGCTGGATGCACGCTGAGTTTTCGACGCATGCCATCGCACTCAATTGGGAGCAGTGGATGAAGCGTACGGGCTTCGAAACGCAGCACGAACATGGCGGTGAGCACAATCATGTTCACTGATCACTCGGCAGCACATCGACACCATTCGCCGCGAGTGGTGTCGATGTGCGTCGCTTTTAACTTTCTCTACTCAACTCAAGGATTGCAAAATGAAACGTTTCCCTCATCTCACAACGGCATTAGTCGCATCCCTATCCATTGCAATGATCGGATGTGCGGATAACGAACCTTCCTCTGATGGTCCGATCTCTACCGGTCCACCGGCGACGGTCGACAGTCACGAAGGGCACGATCACCCGACAGAAGGCCCCCATCATGGCTCGCTGATCGAACTCGGTGCCGAAGAGTACCATGGTGAATTCGTCCATGACGAGGAAGCAGGGACTGTGACCATTTATGTCCTCGACAGTGCCGCCAAAGCTGCTGTTCCGATTGAAGCATCTGAAATCACGATCAATCTCAAACATGATGGCAAAGGCGAACAGTTCAAACTCGCCGCCAAACCGGACAGCGGTGACGCAGAAGGAAAATCGTCGCGATTTATTTCCTCAGATAAGGAACTCGGAGAAGACCTGCATAGCGAGGACGCTGAGGCAACTCTTGTCCTGTCCATCAACGGGAAATCGTATCGTGGGAAAATCGCTCACGATCATGCGCACTAATTTGTCAGGTCAAGACTGGACGACCCACCGACTTGATTTTCCAGTCAGTTCAAACTCTAGCCCCCCACAGTAGAATGTCATCCCCATCCGCAACGACTAAGAACGAAGAATCGCCATCGATCGACCATGACCACTCGGGGCATACACATAGGATGACCCGCAGTGGCGAGGTGGTGGACGTTAGCGATTCGCGCCTGTTGTGGTCTGTGGTTCTCAACCAGATTTTGACATTGGGACAGGTGATTGCCGGAATCATGTCCGGGAGCGTCGCTTTGCTCTCGGACGCAGCTCACAATTTCAATGATGCCAATGCCCTGTTGATTGCGTGGATCGCTCGGCGCATTTCTCGAAAGGAATCAAACGAACGTTACACGTTTGGATATCGGCGAGCCGAACTCATCGGGGCAACGATCAATCTGACGCTTTTGGCAGTCATCGGGTTGTACCTGGTCTACGAAGGAATCAATCGCATTTTCTATCCGCAGGAGATTATCGGCTGGTTAATGGCCGCGGCGGCGATCCTGGCCCTCGTCGTTGATGTGGGCACAGCCTTGCTGCTGTGGGCAATGAGTCGCGGATCGCTGAACGTGAGAGCGGCTTTCATTCACAACATTGTCGATGCTCTCGGATCGTTAGGAGTTCTAATTGGAGCAGGAGCGATCATCTGGCTGAAGTGGAATTGGGTTGATCCAGCATTGACGTTATTGATTTCCGGCTACGTGCTATATCAAGTGGTCGTGATGCTGCCGCAAGCAACACGTGTGTTGATGGAGGGTACACCGACCGATTTTGACCTCGATCATCTCGTCAAGGATGTCACCGCCATCGATCAAGTCATCGACCTGCATCATCTGCATGTCTGGCAACTCGACGAACAACACATTGCACTGGAAGCTCATATCGTCATCAAACGCCAGAACGCTGGCGACTTGGAGACCATCAAGAAGTCGGTCAAAAATCTTTTGAAGGACGAATTCGACATCTCTCATTCAACTCTCGAATTTGAGTTTAATGAGGAGCGAACACAGCAGGACCACACCTGTCAGCTTGATGCGGGCGCATCAGGTCTGTCCCCTGGAGATTAAGTCATTTAGCCAGAACACTTTGCAATGATGATATTATAAATTGAGTTCGTGTTCAGAATGAGCGATATCAGTACGATTTTCGCTGACGTAGTTTCGCCCAAAGTCGAGACCCATTGAGGAGGCATCCAACCCTGAGTTTTTCCTCTAGACTCACTGCTCCATGTCCGATAAATAGAGATAACCGTTGTTCTCATCTTTCACGTTCTCATCCCAACAATTGAACTCCTCGGATTTCATGTTTCGCAACTTCCTCATTCTCTGGACCGTGTCGGCAGCCATTTTTCATGTGCTGTTGGGATGCTGTTCACCGTATGTGGGTTGTTGTGCCTATGCCTGCACAATGTGTGTCGATTCTTCTTCGTCTGAGTGCAAAGGTGACTGCTCCGCCTCTGATTGCGATGAAGCGGAGAATCACGAATCAGAACAGGGAAGCAATCTTTCATCGTCCCCATGTGGGAACAGTCATCCGAGCCCACCAAAGCCATGCGATGACGTTGACTGCCAGTTTGTGTTTGCACCTCGGACCGATGACACCTTAGACACACTTTCAACCGACTTGCTGGCAACAGTTCAAAACGTCTGCCCGGCTTCGTTTGTTCTTGACGTGTTGCCTCGCCTCACTCGGCTTGAGCGACCGGATCAATTCTTGACAACTTCTGAACCGCTATACGCTATCAAGCAGGTTTGGTTGGTCTAACGCTCTTGTAGACCAATATTCTTCTTTCATCCGCATGGATTGGCGCGCTGTGTTGAGCGATCTTTCCATCCGTCCTTCGTGATACCCGGCGGCTGTCGAATTACTTCCAGTTGCCGCAGTCACTGTTCTCACTCTCAAAACTACGTTCATGGAACCTCGTCCTCGACGTCCCCGTTGAGCGATGGTAATCGAATGCAGAATCGGATTCGTCGAGTCGGTTGTTGCAGTCTCAATTCACACTCGGCATAGAAAAGGATTTCAATCATGACTAGAAATACGCAAGCACTCACAGTCGCGTTCATGCTGATTGCAGGAGCGCTTCCCTTGAGCCATCAAGCAACCGCTGCTGAATTCAGCGCGGGGCAACAAGCAGTTGAATCGAATGCCCAGAATGGGAAGTTTAGTTTTGTCCTGTTTTATCGCAGTAATGATTCCGCGACTCAGTCGATGCAGCAAGTCCTTCAATCGACCCTTGCGAGTCGACAGGACGCAGCGATCGTGCCCGTTCAAATTAACGATAACCGCGAACAAGCGTTAATCAGTAAGTTTGATGCGACTCGGATACCGATGCCTGCCGTGGCTGTGCTTGCTCCGAACGGGGCGATCGCGAGTGTGTTTCCTCAGCGAGTCACTCCTCAGCATCTCACTGCTGCAATTGTTTCTCCCGCGCAGGCGAACTGCCTGAAAGCACTTCAGGAACAGAAGATTGTTTTGTTGTGTGCTCATCCAGACGGCCAAAAAGTCGTTCCAGCCGGTGTGACTCAGTTCCAGAACGACGCTCTGTTCAAGAAACGAACCGAAGTCGTCACTGTCAATGCAAACGATCCGGCGGAAGCGCGCTTCCTGCAGCAGCTTCGCATCCGTACCGATCAGCCAAGTTCGGTTGTGGCGTTCATGGCCCCTCCGGGAGTGATGCTCGGTCTCTATAACGAAAATGTGACTCACAATATTCTGGCTCAAAAACTGGCTGCCGCCGGTAAGTGCTGCGACGATGCGAATTGCAAGCACATTAAGGCTGCTGGTGGAACACAAGTACCACGCCGCTAATTCTATTTCTTCAAGCACGGGAATCGCTTCATTGCAGACAACGCGATTCCCGTGCTTTCCTTAATACTCAACACTTAGGGGTGGATTCCATGAAACTTCGTACACTCATCTGGAAAGAACTCTGGCAACGTCCGACGACAATGCTAACAAGTTTATTAACGGTGACGCTCGGCGTCGCTGCACTCGTTGCGATTCAAAATATTACGGTCTCTTCAGAACGGAAAATTGCCGGTGACATGGAGTCGCTGGGAGCGAACGTCCTTGTCTTACCCGACAATGTCTCGTTGCAGGATTATTATTCTGCCGACATGCACGGTCAGACCATGCCCGAAGAGTATGTCACCAGGTTGGCACTGGCTCGGATGCCGGGAGTGGAAAACCTTGCTCCGAAACTTTGCGTCGCTGCAACGGTGGACTCGATCCCCGTCACCCTCACTGGGATTCTTCCGCGTTCGGAGTTTCAAGCGAAATCGGCGTGGCAGGGCCTGAACCTCATCGCAAATCCAGTCGGTTCCGATCGAGGATGCTGCCCCACTGCGACTTCCGTCGGAGATGGCGATAGCGAAAGCCCAGCAGATCTCGCGACCACACGATCCATTCAAACTCTCGGAAAACGAGAGGTGATCCTCGGTGCTGATATTGCAACGCAACTCGGGACGGAAAATGGAGACAAACTTAATCTGTTGGGAGAAGATTTCGAGGTCCTCACAATCCTTCCTGAGACAGGAACGGTCGATGACAGTCGCCTGTTTGCACATTTACATTCCGTTCAAGATCTCTCCGGTTCAGGACCAGTCATCAACGTCATCGAAATTATGGCGTGCTGTGAGGACGCAGCCGGTGATCTCATCGGCAACCTTTCGGCGGAACTTCCTGAGACCCGTATCGTGACCATTGCACAAGTCGTGGAGACACAGGTCGCCGTCAACGGATTGATGTCGAGTCTCTCCTGGGTTTTCTTTTCGATCCTACTACTTGTTGGTGGAGCGAGTATCGCCAGTGTCATGTTCGCTAATGTCACCGAACGACGCAAAGAAATTGGCACACTCATGGCATTGGGAGCGGGGCGTCGGTTTGTGACGCAACTGTTTCTCGGTAAAGCCACCCTCCTTGGAGTCTCGGGCGGGTTGATCGGATTTTTGACCGGGACGGTTGTCGCAGTCGTCCTTGGACCGCAACTCCTCGGAATTGCTGTCCGCCCGATGCCACAACTGCTGGCCATCGGCATGGTCACAGCGACAGTCGTCTCATTGCTTGCCAGCTACTTTCCCGCTCGGAAAGCAGCGGGACTCGATCCCTGCCTCGTGTTCAACGACGCGTAATTCTCAAACTGGTCATTGGACCAAGGAGCTTTTTCATGTATCAACTTAAAGAGGTCACGAAGACCTACACGCGTCGCGGTGAGACCGTGACAGCTCTCGATCATTCGAACCTGGCGATTGCCGACAACGACTTCGTTGCGATTGTCGGTCCCAGTGGCAGCGGAAAGACAACGATGCTCTCCGTCCTCGGCGGCATGATGGCTCCGACCTCGGGACAAGTCATCCTCGATGGGCAATCCCTGTATGATCTCTCCATCGAAGAACGAACAGCCGTTCGGGGAGAAAAGATCGGATTCGTGTTTCAAACCTTCAACTTAATTCCTTATCTCTCCGCTTGCGAGAATGTGCAGGTGCCGTTGTTGCTGTCAGGCAAGACTCCTGATGAACAACGAAAACGTGCACTGGAAATGCTCGACCGTGTCGGATTGTCTGACCGGGTCGATCACAAGCCCAATGAACTCAGCCAGGGACAGCAGCAGCGTGTGGCGATGGCCCGCACTTTGGCGAATGATCCGCAAATCATCCTGGCTGATGAGCCGACCGGGAATCTCGACTCTGAAACCCGTCAACAGGTGATGGAATACCTGACCGAGTTTCATCAGGACGGTCGTACCATTATCATGGTGACCCACGACAGTGGCTCCGCAGCCTATGCGAAAAGAACAATCCGCCTCGTCGATGGTGTTGCCTTGGATGTGAAGGATGCAAGAGCTGCCTAATCAAACCTGTCGGTTCACAATTGCGATTCCGTGTTGCAAGTTCTGACGCGTTGCTTCCGACGCCAGGAACTTGTACACGGTTTTTCAAAAGTTATTGACCACGCTCTGTTAACAAGATGCTTGGAAGTGTTTTCACGCACAACTATCAAAGAACATGTCATCAATTCGTCCAAAGAAGTGATTGTGGAACCATAAATGTTGAAGATTCGACAACCGGATTCATCACTAAACGGCTCACGATCGATACGAACTCAGCTGTTATGGTCAGTCAACCTGACGTTGGGAATTGCCATACTTTGTCTACTCTCTTTTCATTATCAAAAAGAGATGAGCGGCGAGTCACGTAAAAAATTCGAAAATCTCCGCGACGAAGCGATTGCAATCCACACAGCAGTCAATCATCTTGCTCTCAATCACGACTCCGGCGAAATACAACGCTACATCGATGGGGTTTGTAACCGTATTTGTTCAGGCAATCCCTCTGGACATCGGATCACTGTTAAAGTGGACGGGAAAGTGTTGCATTCCCACAAACATGCCGAAGACGCCCCGAACATTCTTGAGGTTATTAGTGAAGCGGCAGTTTCACCTGATCATCAAGCAGTGATCCATGATCGTGCTATTGTTGTAGGCAGCCATATTGAAAATGGGATCAGTGTATTCGTCTCTGAAGATTTGGCAGATGCTCGCAGGGCGATTCGCACACACCTCCTGACACAACTAGGAGTATTAGCAATACTTGGAATCGGCGCTGCAGTCATCGTGAATATCGTCCTGCTTCGTATCGTTGATCGTCCATTGAAGCGTCTTGTACAACGGGTCGAACAGATTGCGGTGGGGGAGTACGGGCTCACGACAAAACCGTTCGGTTGTCGTGAGCTTCAAAATCTTTTTCGGGCGATTAACTCAATGAGCGAACGACTTCAGTTCAATGAAAGAGAAAGACATCAACAGTTGGAGAAAGCGCAGAGAATCCAACAGCACTTGCTGCCCGATGCAGTGGCAGTCCCAGGAATCCGCATCGCACACTCGTTCAAACCGGCAGATGTTGTGGCGGGGGATTACTACGATTATCTCCCGCTGTCCGATGGATCATGGTTGATTTGTCTGGCCGATGTGACGGGACACGGAATCCCGGCCGCTATGGGAGCAGCGATGTTGAAATCCATCCTTCTGGGCGTAACAGAAGAAGAACCTTTCGAGTTGATTTCAATCGTTCAGAAAGTCAATCGACGATTTGCAGCGACTGTACTTCCCGGAAACTTTGCATCAATGTTTCTCGCTCAGTGGACACCTGCTAAGCAGGAATTCTCATGGGTCAGCGCGGGTCATGAAACTGGAATTCTGCTCACCGAACGAAACACAGTACAAGAACTTTCCAGTACCGGGTTGCTACTGGGCATCGATGAGAAAGCGAATTACGAGCAGCAAACAATCACGCTCGCGCCCAACCAAAGAATTCTCTTGTTCAGTGATGGAGCTACTGAAACACTCAGTCTTTCAGGTGAACTCTTTGGACGTGAACGACTACTTGAATGCTTTCGTCGCCATCGAGAAGCACGAATTGAATTTGCTCTTGCCAAAATTGAAGAGCAACTGGATTCCCACCGAGGGACCGCGAACTTGTCGGACGACTTGACACTGATTGCCATGGAATTCGCGGAGATGAACGACAGCGAATAAAAAACTGCCTGACAACTCTTGGTGAATTGCAGGCAGTGGATTGTCTCAGTCTATTGTTTTGAGATCATGGAACGGTTGGAGGTGGGGGGGAACCAATCGCGTTTGGATTTTGATTGGTTGGAACCGCTTGTCGAAAGGTCGGACTATTCGATGGTGCTGATTGCTGGAATCCCGAACCGGCGGGCGGAGGCGCTTGTCCGTTTGCAGGGCCTCCCGGTGGTGGAGCTTGACCATTACCAGCGTTGACGCCTGACTTGCGGACTCCGACATCATTCATGAGATGATGCAGTGTTGATTCGATGTAATCCATCTTCGTCAAGATTCCGAGATTTCCAACCTGTCGATGATGGTGACGGCTCCAGCCTCGCACATCGTCTTGAACATGGTGGAACAATTCATCAAGACCACCAAGTCGTGATGCGATGGCGTCGCGATAATGCTGATGTTCAGCGTCGTGAATGTATTTCGCGACTTGCAGGATTTCGTAAGCTTCAGCATATGTTTCACGGAATCCATGATTGTGTGAGTAATTGAAATGGAGATCCAGACAGAGTTCATTTGTTAGTTCTTCGAGACGAATTGCCAGATCATCGACGTGTGAAAATCCACCGAATTCGATCTGCACAGGTTTAGCAGTACGATGAACATGCCCATGCGGATCAGCTGCTGTAGTACGTGAAGGATAGTAATAATGATGGCCATCATGCGAATAGTAAGCCCCTGAGTTCCCCGAGTTATAGTGTGGGACCACATGAGTTGAATTCGGATGAACTACGTCATGGTGATAGCGTTGGATGACGTGCCCATGACTATCCCGCACAACATGATCATGATGATCGATGTGCGCTCCTCCCGAGTAGCGTGGTTGATAGCGACGATGAACATGCTGAGCTTCGACAGTACTAGCTGTCCACACCAATGCCAGCCCGGCCATTGTCAGAAATGTTGCGGCGTTCGTTTTCACAGGACTCTCCTCTGTTGAAATTGTGAGACATCCTGTCATCGATTTGGCCCGCTGCTCCGCAACAGGTATTTACCTCTAGTCAATTATGCCTATCTCATTACCAATCATTCAAGGTTAGAGCTGAATTCTTTGAGTTAGACACGAGGTGAGGCGTGGAGGCAAATTCAGGAAAACCTGCCCCCAAAGCTCTGACGCCATAATGCATGCCAAGCTCCTACCGACAGCTCATTTAATGTCTGTGCCCCGATCGATGAAAATCATAGTGGCCTGGAGTGTAGTCGAGATGTCCTCGATGCCGCTGAACTGTTGGGGGATGGTAGTCGTAATGGCTGGTGTCATGGTACGAGCGACCATATCCGAAAGAAGGATAGGAACCATAGTTTGACCGATAGCCGTTGTTAAATCTGGATCCGTAGTTGCCGTAATTTCGTGAGTAAGAGCGACCGTACCCCCCGTGAGAATAGGCACCGCCATAGTTGTTGTAACCGTTTCCCCAACTGACTCCGAATCCGGAAGCCTGAGCTGATGATCCCATCAGTATTGTGGCAGTCAGGACAGCACTCAATGCAAGTAAACGTTTCATCGTTCTATCTCCTCGTTAAGACTTCGATTTCAAGTGAATCGCAATTTCGCGATGTACCAATGAATTGCACAAGCGATGCCAAACCGGCAAATATTGCCGATTTCTCCTTTCCGCAGCGAATACAGTCAGATCGATGCAATTGAGGGCTTGAAGTCGATGAATCGGTGTCGCGTTTGGGAGTTTGGTGTCGTCAAAGCGATCTCGGGAAGGCAACTTTGACTCCGGTTTGATTGAGAACCAGCTTTGAGTCCAGACAAAACTGGGCGAAAGTCGATCTTATCAACGAGGCACAGAAGCCCGGTTCCATTGATGTGACTCACTGGAGCGAGTCGATTGCGGTGATTGAACAACCAACTTTTTTTTTTGGAATCCTTCCAACATCAAAAGGAAGCCATCTGTATCTTTCTTGGTGTTAGAAAGCATTCGCGCGAGACCGACCAGCAATTTCTGGCTCTTGTTTCGGCTGGTTTACCGTTCAATCGCCAACTGTCTATTTCGCCTTCCCATTCACCGACAACACCTTTTCCAAGGTCATCGCGAAATCTGAGAGTTTGATGCCGAGGACTTCGCACACATCGTAGAGTTCGAGAATGTCGAGTCTTCTTTCTCCAGACTCGTATTTGCTTACGAAGGATTGTGGGCGGTTGAGTTGAATGGCCACATCCTCTTGGCGTAGACCCGCCCGACTCCGAGTCTCTCGCAGGAGACTCAAAAGTTTCTGTTGTCGTGCGGTGTAGAGATTCTTTTCCACTCACCCTTCCTTCAAAGTTGAAGGGCGAATCTACATCCCGCTTGAGGATATCCCATTATCGGATACACTGGTCTGGTCAGCGCAGCTCCGTATCAGATGAAAGGCCAAGACATGTTCGGGATCTTGAAACCACAAGCGAATCTTTTGACTCGCGAAGAATACCGTCAGTACGTTTCCGCCTACTGCAATCTATGTGGTCTATTACATCACCGGTATGGCCTAAAATCTCGCTTCCTTGTGCTTCACGATGTTGCGACCTTGTGGTGGCTTCTCGATCATCAAAATAAATCACGACAGCTGCGGATGGGAAATTGTGTCCGTGGCGGTGTTGGCAAGCTCAAGGACGGGGAAGTCTCGGAACTGCAGCAACTTCTCGCTGCCATCAGCGTCTACACCATTTCCATCAAGGTCAAGGATGACATGCAGGATGATGGCGGTCTTCAAAGTCGGATTCTGCACTGGAGCTATCAAAGTGTTTTCGAAGAAGCTCGTCAGGATCTGCGAAACCTTGATTTCGATGTCGATCAGATGGAGTCAATCCTTGCACAACAACAAGCGGTTGAAGCTCGCCGCGAACCGAACTTCGAGTCCGCAGCTGAACCAACCGCTCAGGCCTACGGGCTGCTTGCGACGGAAATCGTCGAGCGTTGTGAATCGCATCTGGACGCCGCACAAGCTCGGCAAATCGGAGAGCGTTTGGGACGATCCGTCTATCTGGTCGATGCCATCCAAGATTTTGAGGCGGACGCGGGAACGAATTATAACCCGCTTTGCTATGCCGTGGGAAAACAGATTTCGACGTTGCCGAGCCGGATTAAGAATGACGTCCTCTTGTATCTTGGTGAATGCCTCAAACAGGGACGGGAAACGATTGGCTCGCATTGGAAAAGTTCTTGGCATGCCGTCGAACGTGCTTTGCTGGCGTCGGCTGGAGTTCGTGATCAGCGATCGGTCACATTGTATCTTGGATGCTGCATTCCTTGCGGACCGGGCGGAGTTTATGTTGATGACAAAGATTGTGCAGGTTGTGAAATAGCGTGTTGCGTGTGTGGATTTGCGTTATTCAGTCTATGCTGTGGAAACTGAGTGGCGATCCGCATGGAATTTGATGAATCAGTGTGAATCGAGTGTTGCTGCTGGTCAATTCAGCTAAATTCAGTGAGGAAACGCGGCAAGTAAGGTGAGACTCTGGTATAGCTATTGGCTCCCATTCTTATTCTTGCCAATAGCGGATAGAGCGAGATTCGTTCGCAGTCCCTGGTAAGGCATTTTGCCCAATGGGACAGGAAATGTTCCGTTCGACTCGGTGAACCTTCTCGACAGAAACAGACTCGGTCATCCGTGATACGAATTGACGGAGGCAACGACGATATTAATCGTTAGCGATCACTTGGAAATATGTTCTTCGTCGCGATCCGTTCTTCAGAGGCAGAGTTGTCACTGCCGGATGGCTAAATTCAGAGCAGAAACGCGGCAAGTAAGTTGATACCTGTGGTGTAGCTTTGAGAAGGTGATTCTCAGCTGTGTGAAAGCCCCATGAAGACCGGAAATGGCCGGTTTTTGCGGGGCTTTTCTTATGGGCGGGGCCGATGGTCGGTTCCGTGATCAGATTTCTTAAATGTGGAGGACGAGTGTATGTCGCACATTGTTTCGATTCAGACGGAGGTTCGTGATCCGGTGGCGATTCGGTCGGCGTGTAATCGCCTGAAATTGCCGGAGCCGGTGTTTGGGGAGGTGAAGTTGTTCAGTAGTTCGGCGACGGGATGGGCGGTGCGATTACCGCAGTGGCGGTATGCGGTTGTCGCTGACGTGAACACGGGAAAGCTCGCCTTCGACAATTACAACGGTCGGTGGGGTGAACAGAAGCAACTTGATCGGTTCCTGCAAAGATACGCGGTTGAGAAAGCCTCTTTGGAAGCGCGCAAGGCGGGGCATTCTGTGATCGAACAACCCTTGAAAGATGGTTCAATCAAATTGACCGTGAACGTGGGAGATGCTGTATGAGCAAGACGATCGAAATCACCATCGCACCCAATGGTCAATCACGAGTGGAGACGAAGGGCTTCGTTGGCAATGAATGCCTGGAAGCCAGCCGGTTCATCGAACGGTCACTCGGCCAACATCTCGACGAACAATTGACGTCCGAGTTCTATGCCAGCCAGAAGGCGGAAACTCAGCAACATCACCACGAGTAGGAGGGACGATGAGTGAACCTCACAACACGTCACTCCCAGTGTTGATACTGTTAGAGGGGCCGCATGATGTGGAATTCTTGCGACGCATCAGCCGGGTACTCGCCGAAGTCGATCCCGCTGTTCCCAGTCTCGCAACTCTGGAACAATCACATGAGATTGCCATTCTCCCTCTGGGTGGCAACGGACCACAGCCGTGGATGCAACGATTGACGCCGCTTTGCCGGTCGGCATTCTCACTGTTTGATCGTGAGATGCCGCCGGAAAGCGAGCAACGTCGATTGGCTATAGACAACCTCAACTCACTGCCGAAGCATCGTTCGTTCATGACCGGCAAGCGGAGCCTGGAGAACTATCTGCATCCCCAGGCGATTAGCGACGCTCGCAACGTGTCGGTGAACTTTGGCGACGATGATGACGTGGCCGAACTGGCTGCGTTGGAGATTCTGCGTAGTAAAAGAATTCAGCGCGAATGGACGTCGCTGTCGTTACGGACTCGCAAACGACTCCGCAATCAGGCCAAGCACTGGCTCAACCGGGACGTCGTCGATTGCATGACCCCTCAACGATTGGCTGACAGCGATCACGCGGGCGAGGTCACTTCGTGGCTGCATGCCATTGCTGAACTCGTCAATCAGTGACGCTTCATTCCTGCCGATGCGACATCTCTTCTAGCGGTAACTCTTGCTGCTGGAATTTCCCCCTTTTCACTTCATGAAGGAGAATACCTATGACATTGACTGATCGACTCGGAGAGTACGTGCGGGCTTGCTTTACCGGGCTGTGGGTCGAGAGCCATGAGCATCAGGATGCGCTGGTGGCGATTGCGCAGTTATGCCGTCAGGAGGAATGGCGGTTGGCAACGTGGGACATTGAACAAGGATTGAAGGTCACCGGTGCTGAGATTGAAGCAGCCGGAAACGATCCGTTAGCGGCGATTCGTGCTGTCAACTCGTTGGCCACACCGGACGGCACTGCGATCCTGGTGCTACAGAACTTTCATCGGTTCTTGCAATCAGCCGAGATCGTGCAGGCACTCGCTCAACAGGTCGTCGCGGGAAAGCTGAACCGCACAATCGTGGTGATCCTGTCACCCGTCGTGCAGTTGCCTGTCGAACTCGAAAAGCTGTTCGTGGTGCTGGAGCATGACTTGCCCGACCGTAAACAGTTGGCACACATCGCACGTGGCATTGCCACGGAAGAATCCGAACTGCCCGAGGGCCAGGAACTGGAAACGGTACTCGACGCGGCGGCGGGACTGACACGAATGGAAGCCGAGAATGCCTTCAGCCTGTCATTGGTTCGACACGGTCGCGTGACGCCGGATGCGGTCTGGGAACTGAAGACACAGACGCTCAAGAAGTCCGGTTCGCTCGAACTGCATCGTGGTCAAGCGAACTTCAGCAGCCTCGGCGGACTGTCGGCGTTGAAGTCGTTTTGCAAGCGGTCGCTCTTGCAACCAAGTCGCGGGAAGCGTTCGCAGCGTGCGCGGGGTGTGTTATTACTCTCTCCACCGGGTTGTGGGAAGTCGGAGTTCTGCAAGACGCTCGGTAACGAAGTTGGTCGACCGGTGTTAATCCTCGACATCGGTAGCCTGATGGGTTCACTGGTCGGTCAGTCAGAAGAGAGAACACGGCAAGCCCTGAAGGTCATCGACGCGATGGCTCCTTGTATTGTCATGCTCGATGAAGTGGAGAAAGCGTTTGCGGGTGTCAACGGCAGCGGTGATTCGGGTGTCTCGTCACGGATGTTCGGGACATTTCTGGGTTGGCTCAATGACCATGAGTCCGATGCCTTTGTCGTTTGCACAGCCAACGATGTCTCGAAGTTGCCGCCAGAGTTCGGGCGTAGTGAACGCTTTGATGGCATCTTCTTTCTCGACCTGCCCAATCGAGAAGAGAAGGACGCGATCTGGAACATCTATCTCGATCGGTTCGAGATTAACCGCGACCAGAGGATGCCGGATGATGCCATCTGGACTGGTGCGGAGGTCAAAGCCTGCTGCCGATTGTCGGCATTGCTTGATGTCCCATTGCTGCAAGCGGCCCAGAACGTCGTACCGGTGGCTGTCACGGCTGCGGAATCAGTAGAGCGTCTGCGGACATGGGCGAGCGGTCGTTGCCTTTCTGCAAATCATGCGGGTGTGTACCAAGCGTCCATTGAAGGCAATCCAAAACGTCGAAAGATCGAGCCTTCAACAAACTAACTTCGAAGCATTTGACAACTTCAGAGACATTCTGAGGAGGACCAAGCCCATTAACATTTCAACCTTAAAAGGAGCCCGACATGCCTGATCCTGAACCATTGGCTGATGCCCTCAGCTGTTGGCAAAAGAAACAACGTGAACAAGAACTTATTGCTCGCGAGAAACTTCGCGACGCCTGTAATCAACTTGCTGATCTGGGAGTGGACAAGGTCGTCATCAGTTATGACGGCTACGGAGATTCGGGAACTGTGGAATCTCCGATTGCATATTGTGGCGAAGATTCGTTTGATCTCTCGGACGAACTCAAAGAGGTTTTAACGGATACGGCGGATGCGAATCTGCCATGCGGTTGGGAGATCAACGATGGTGCGTTCGGCGAGTTGACGCTTGACGTACAAGCGCGCAAGTTGACCCGTGAACACAATTGGCGAGTGACCGAATACCAGACCGAGGAGGAGGACATTCCACTTTGAACCCGTATCACCATGCCCTTTCATCCGCGCAGAAGTTTGGCGGAATAGTCGATGACTACCTGCCAATTCATCAGTGGTTCGACGAGAGCAAAGCCTTCTTTCCCGACTTCAGACACCGTGCTCTCCGTCATCATGCGGAGGGCATTTTTCTTTGTGAGCGACTATTCGGCGCGACGATCACGAATAGCGACGACCGTGAGATTTCGACCCGATTCATCGGTGAGCAACATGTGAAGGAAGACCTCGGTCGGATTCCGACAGTACAGGACTGGCTGAGTTGTCTGGCTCCAGAACGCTGGATGCTGACAGCCGGGGGGCCAGAGAAAACAAAAAATCTACTGACAGAGACAAAGACAGATCAGTGGGACCTGTCTCCAGCTCTCTACTACAAGGATACAAATATGACAACACTTCTGGATGATTCCTATACGCGGCAGATGACAGCCCCGAGTGATCGACTCCGTGCGACAATGGCAGCGGCGCGGCTCAGCTTCACCTGGCTTGGTGTACGGAAGTCACTGACGTCGGCACAGAAGAATCAGGCCGCCGATTCGTTTGGTGCGGAAGGAAAGTATCTCTCTGCTGGAAAGAAACTTCTCGACACATCCCATCCTGCGTTCAAAGCGGTGACAGTCATTCGAGGTCGAACAATTGCTTATTGGAAAGACGTATCGCTGCCATTTCCAGAAGCTGGCATCCGCCTGATCCGGCAAGACTCGATCTCTGAGTTCGATCTGCAAGTGGCGGAGTTTCGAGATGAACTCGATGATGCCGTTGCGGAACTGAACCGACACTATGGCGAACTGCGGTTGGCTGCGCGAGATCGGTTGGGTGACTTGTTCGATGCCAGCGACTACCCGACGACATTGATCGGGATGTTTGCCATAGAGCATGACTATCCATCGATCGAACCGCCGAACTACCTGCGGCAACTCAGCCCGGAACTTTACGAACAGGAATGTCGCCGGGTGCAGTCACGGTTTGACGAAGCCGTGCAACTCGCTGAACAGGCATTCCTGGATGAAATCACGAAACTTGTCGAACATGTCACCGAACGGCTCAGCGGTGAGCATAATGGCAAGCCCAAAGTCTTTCGTGATTCAGCCATCACGAACCTCACGGAGTTCTTCGAGCGATTTCGCACGTTGAATATCCGATCCAATGAACAGCTTGACGAACTGGTCGTTCGTGCCCAGCAAATTGTCGGTGGCGTCGAGCCGCAACAACTGCGAGACAGTGGTGCCCTGCGACAACAGATTGTGACGCAACTCTCAGGCGTGCAGTCTTCACTCGATGGTCTGCTCGTGGACCGCCCCCGCCGCAACATTCAGCGTCGACCTCGATAAGGAGGTCAACATGCAGATTGTTGTGCAACACGATGGTTCCGTGCGGTGTCTCTACGACGAAACACTCGACCTGCATGGCCTGGGTCAGCTCGCTATTACCCGAGGCAGTCATGTGGAACCAACCCCCGCTGGTCAGTGGACCGCCGATCTTTCCCCCGTCGATGGTCCCGTCCTCGGAACGTTCTCAACACGTAGCGAGGCACTTGATGCTGAAGTCGCGTGGCTACTCGACAACTGGCTCGTAACAGCAGAGTAGCAACAACTTATTGGTGCCACGCGTTACGACCTGGATTGAATGTTGACACCCGAGTCAACAAAGGCCCCTGTTTTTGAGTGGCCAAGTAAAAGTTTCTGCCTCGCGTGTAGCGGGGCGGTTGTGTTTCTTCACGACCGTCCTGTGTTGGGCGGTCGTTTTCCCTCTGTACCAAGGATTGAACGAATGACTCAACAAGAAATTGATCGTGCTGTCTGCGTCGCTACCGGCGAATGCCTGTGTGAAGTTCAGCAGCGGGGATTCAGTATTGCTGATCCTCTCGACGTAAATTTTGACCCCGAGCCCGATTTTCTACCGCCGAGTATCGTCGATTGGGACGAGATCGAACTACATCGCAATGTCGCAGTCATTAACCAACCGCGAAAAGCCAACTGTCGACTCATATAGGCTGTCCAGTGACATCCGGTTCGAAGGAAATATCGATGTCGAAGAACTCCAATGAAAGGAGGCTAAAACCATAATTGATTCGAGACGCCCCACAACAAGCAAATTTGCCTCTGGACAAATCCTCTGCACGCCCCATCTGCTCGAAGAAGTTTCGAGAGCCGAGATTCAACGGGCGTTGCAACGTCATCTCAGCGGTGACTGGGGAGATTGCGAGCCCGAGGATGCCATTGCGAATGACCGCGCCGTGAGTGAAGGGACAAGACTGTTTTCTGTATATCACTCATCGAGCGGAACAAAGTTCTGGATCATCACTGAAGCAGATCGCTCAGCGACAACCGTGTTGCTGCCAGACGATTATTAACCATCACAATGTTTCCCATTTTTGACGACCCAACCGAAAGAACAGACTTATGAAGATTTTGTTTATCAATAACGATGGAGCCGGCTTCGCTGATCAGATTGAAGTCAAAGATGAAACATCCATCACGCAATTATTTCAAGACCGTGTTCCACATGGAAAGCCGCAGGACTACCTGATTCGCGTCAACCGGCAACCGACGACAGCGGACTATGTCCTGCGGGACGGAGATCGCGTCTCCATCACACCGACGAAAATCGAAGGGGCGTTCCAACGTCCGATCATCACTACAACAAAAGGAGAATCATGGGCGCACGACAACGCCTCAACAGTTTGTATTTCATTGGAGTTCTGATCGTTGCGACGATTATCGGCGGAACAGCGAACTCCTGGGCAGTGTTCCTCATCGTCGCAGGCGTGTTGATTGCCACAGCGATCAATAGTGGTGACATCCGTCTCACGCCAACGGTTCGACCTCAACGACGAAGACGACGTCCGCAGCACCGCAAACGATGACTTTCTACGACGGGGACATCTGCACAATGCTCGCAGGTGTCCCCGTTTCTGTTTCAGATATCCAACACAGGAGGGCTTGACATGATCTTGTCGAACGCTGATCGCGAACTTCTGAACGCAGCGATCGAATTGAAGCATGCCTATGACACGCAGAAGTTGTCTCCAACACCAATTACACCACTTCCAGCACATCATTGGGAGAGACTCCAAAGACTTGAACGTCAGATCAAAATCTCCGCAGAAAGAGATTATGCTGCTGCGAATCAACGGACGAGTCAGCTCTATCTTGAGCAACTACGAATACTGCTTCTTGAATTGAACTCCATTGAAGCACAGCTCGGACAAAGACCAAAAATCACCCCGAAGCCGTCACTTCGATTCTTATATGAGGAGTTGCAATCTCTCGCAGATGAATTCATCGAGGTCGATATCGACCGTGCATTGAAAGAGGTTGTGGTCTTTACTGATCGTGTGGTTCTCGAAGGGATTGACCTCGGTCAGTTTGAGATCCGATTGTCCATTACCCGCATCAGGGAATCTCAGCCCTATCGAGTCATGGCAATTGAAAGCAACACGGCGAGCAGCGATGACAACGTACCCCATCCCCACATTCAGGGTGAGAATCTGTGTGTGGGTGACGGTTTGCCATCAATCAACAATGCCCTCGCAACAGGTCGCCTATGTGACTTCTTTCTGACAGTTCGCCAAATCCTCCAGACCTACAATGCGTCTTCGGCCTACGTCGCACTCGAAGACTGGAATGGAGTCACCTGCGGCGATTGTGGAGAGATGGTCGATTCCGGTGACAGTTACTGCTGCGAAAACTGTCATAGTCGCACGTGTGACTACTGCACACGATCGTGCAATGAGTGTGACGTTTCGTTGTGCTGCGAATGCAGCGACGTTTGCAAGGACTGTGATCATGGCTTCTGTCGGAGTTGCCTGGAAGTCTGCGAACAGTGCGAACAATCGACCTGCCATCAATGCCTTGAAAACGAACTTTGCGAGAGCTGCCACAACCTTCAACAGGAACAAGACGATGCCGAACAGAAAGACTCACCCCATGACGCGCCGACACCTCAGGAGACCGCGACGGAAACGTCACGAGAAATCGAAACGTCCCAGGCTGCGGTTCAGCCCGTACGCGTGGGCGAAGCTGTTATTTCTGCGTGACGCTGGTCCCACGGAAGTAGGTGGATTCGGCATTGCTTCGTCAGAGGACCTCTTGCTTGTAAAGGACCTGGTATTAATTGAACAGCAATGTACGGAGGTGACCGTGGAGTTCGCGGACAGGGCGGTCGCAGACTTTTTCGATGACCAGATCGACCTCAATCGTCGTCCCAAACAGTTTGCTCGGATCTGGATTCATACACACCCCGGTGATTCTCCGCGCCCTAGCAGTGTTGATGTGGAGACATTCGAGCGAGTATTCGGTCATTGCGATTGGGCCGTGATGTTCATCATCGCTCAGAGCGGAAAGACCTACGCTGAACTCTACTGGCGACATGGTGGACCCGCATCGCTACGGATGCAGGTCGATGTCGATTACACGCAACCGTTCTTGAGTTCTGATCATGAGACATGGGCAGATGAGTATCACACCTGCGTGACTGACCATTCAGCTCTCATTTCTTCATCCGAGATTGAATGGGATGAGTGGCTCATCGAGAACTGGGAAAGCCCAGAGATGTTCGCGGACCCTGCTGAAGATTTCGTTCCACAAGAGACTGACATTGACGAATTCCAACATCAATCCAATCAGGAGTACATATGACCGCGACAGATAGATTCACTCGTCAACGCGATCTCGTGCCACGCGACCGACTCGACGATCTCAAGGTGACCGTGATCGGCGTCGGTGCGATTGGTCGTCAAGTCGCCATCCAACTCGCCTCCATCGGAGTTCGTCAAATCCAACTCATCGACTTCGATACCGTCGAAGCGACGAACATCACGACACAAGGCTATTTTCAGGACGACCTCGGGAGGACTAAAATAGAAGCCACTGCCGAGCAGATTCAGCGCATCGATCCCAACATTCACACCTGCGCAATCCACGACCGCTATCGCCCACAACATCATGTGGGAAATGCCGTCTTCTGCTGCGTCGACTCGATTAACAGCCGCGCCGCTATTTGGAAGTCAGTCAAAGACCGTTGCCAATTCTGGTGCGATGGCAGAATGCTCGGTGAGACAATCCGAGTTCTCACCGCCACGCCCGCAGTTCCAGAATCCCAAGCTCATTACTCCTCCACCCTGTTCCCCCAATCCGAAGCCCAAACCGGTACCTGCACCACCCAATCCACCATCTACAACGCCAACCTCGCCGCCGCATTGATGCTCCACCAGTTCACCCGTTGGCTACGAGGTCTTCAAATCGAGTCTGAGCAGCTCGTCAACATACTTGCTGCGGAGATGACATCGACATCTCTCAAACCGATGAAAAATGCATAAACACTTTTCGTAGGATTCGAGTCGATCACAAAGGTCCTTGTGGCGTTTTTGTGGCGTTGCAATACCCTAACAATCGCATTCTTCAAGCTGCACCATGAAACGCATTGCACTGTAAGTTTATGAAAATTAGAGACTTACAGTAAATCGACGTAGCACTGAATTGTGCCACCGGAGAATCCCCCTCTCTCCGCTTTGTCATGAGGTGCCACCTGATGACAAGCAGTGCCTAAACCCTTGCTAATGCAAGGGTTTTTGTCATTTGGGTGTGGGTGGTCAGTGTCATCCAATGACACCGAATGCTGATCAAAGACGCCCGAGATACAGCGCATTTGCAGCGCATGCTGATCATCAGAATTCTGATCGACATCCGGGTTCGCATTGAACTGTTCAGTTGGCAGGTTGGCGACGGCTTTCGCCTGATCCTCAATTCCGATGTGGGTATACTTCATTGTCTGCTTAATGTCCGAATGGCGAGCGAGTTGTTGAGCTTCTGGCAGCGACGCACCGTTTCGCAGTAGCTCAGTAATATGCGTATGGCGACCGGCAGCGTGAAAATCCGCGATTCCATGTTCATTTCTGTAGGGGATTCCGACTCGCTCCAAATCTTTCTTGACCATAAGCCAGGTTCGTTTCTTTTCCAAATCAGGAAAGAGCTTTTGTTTCGGCTTGAACCCTTTCAACCATGACGTCAGCAGCTGGACGAACTCTGGATGCAACGGCAGAACATCTTGTTTGCGATGCTTCGAATTGGCGGCTTCGACTGTGACTGTCGGAGGATTGCTTGCGAGGTTAAAACTCTGCTTCGTCAGGCTGCCTAATTCTTTGCGTCGTAAACCCGTCATGTAGGAAGTGATGTAGACCCTGGCTCGCTCTTCTCCACGATAGCCATTCACACGACAGTCACTTTCCCGAGCGGACTTGACCAACATCGCGAATTCAGTTTCACTCAATGCTCTGCGAGGATGTCGAATATCCAGATCAGCGTTCAAACGCTCGATGCCAACGAGCGGATTACTTGCCAATCGTTTTGATTTCACGCACCAATTGCAGAACCTATCGATTGCCTGAATATAATGGTTGTAGGTTCGGGGTGCTAAGTTCTGATCTTCGCGGATTTCTTTGAGAAACTCCGTGACCGCTTCCTCATTGATATCTCCGAGCGTTTTGAATTCACAACCATCCACAATTCGATTTAAGCGAAACATTGTTCGTTTCACGTATTCGTCACTCCTTTCAGAGAGTGTCTTTTCAAACTTTTTGATCAACTGATCTAGTGGAGAACGTTTTTTCTCAGCAAGCTTTTCCTGTTCGACATCGACAATCCCTGTTTTGCGGAGCATCGCTTCGGTTTCGAGCTTGGATGCCAGTTGTTCGGTCAGTGCTTTGTCGGTGAACCCTTTCTTCGTCTTCCTTTTGCCCTCATAATCCGTGTACTGAATCCAGTACGGCTGGTTCTTTTTCTGTTTGCGTTTGAAGATCGATGCCATGACTTATCCTTTATTTTTATTCTGCACGTTCTTTTGAATTGGACAACCCGCTTGAATCCAGTTTTCGATATCTGACTCTCGCCATCGTACCCCTCCTCCGACGCGGACTGGTTCTGGGAGCTGACCTGAGCTGCGCATTCGCCAGATCGTGCGATTTGAGACTTTCAGCAACGCTCCGATCTCATCGACCGTCAGCAATTGTGGACAATGGGAAGAGGAAGATGTGAGCGTTTCTTCTATGGGTTCAGACATGCTTGGACTCCCGATTTCATGGTGTTTGAGTAGAGTTTGAAGCTCTTCCTGGAACGTAGCTTTCTGTGTATCTGTGATTACGATTTCCCGTTAGTACGGAGAAGCTGTGTCGATATCGATACCGGGGGGAAGCTGATTGCGTTGTTCAGGAGATCGCTGTGTCAATGCGGCTGCGGTCATCAGTACCATCGCAACCTCAGCGACATCTTCCTGATCGAGTTCGATGACAGGAATTTCCCGCATCGCGTTCGGATCATCAGTCACGGTCGGGAGATGATCGTGATGGCGCATTTCGATGGTAAGTCGTATGATGGAAGCGGTCATACGGCGACGCTTTGTTTCTTCTTGTGAAAAGTCGCGTGCCGGTAATTGATTATCAGCATATTGATCTCTTTCCACTCGAAACGTGACATGCACCAGACGATCTTTCCATTCCCGCCAAATGACAACTCCGTTGGCGTACAGTTTGCTTTTGAACGCCACAGCTTGTGAGTTAAACCAGAACCGTGTTGTCTCACCGAACAGTTGTCTGGCAAAGAATCCATCCAACGCAAAGTGCATCCACGCCTTGGCGGCTGCGGAGAACATCGCCACGACGATCATGATCCAGAACCCACGACCGAACGGTGAGTCGATGAAATCGAGTTTGTGCCACACCAGCCAGCCGATATAGAAGTTGATCAGCCATCGCACTACCCTTGTCGCTCGATGCGCTCGGACCCAACTTCGCCAGCTATCGACACGCACGTTGACTCGGGCAGATTTTCGTTCTCGATCAAACCACAGTTTCGGTGAATTTGGCAGACCTGGAGCAGTATAACGAACTAAAGTCGACTTACCGTTCATCGAATCGTCCTCGAAAAAATTCATGCTGATCATAAAAAGCTCGTTGCAATACCATGGGACGATAGCCTGGACGAATAACCAGTTGTCTGAGCAATTTGTCATCACGAGCAAAAAAACGACCGACTTCTTCTGCGTTCATCAACCGATGAACTCCCAAGGACCAGGACTCACCGGTCGCAGCCTGTTTGGTCGCTTGTTCGAACCCTGGTGCGTTGGTTGACCGTGAAATGGTCGGAGCTTCCCCAAGTCGTTTGGAGATATATTCGAGTGTTGTTTCATCGGCGAGACCAAACGCCTGAATCGCTGCCGCGTTGGCAATAAACGTTTCCCAGTTCTTCGGGTAATGTGTCTTCAACTGTGAGAGATCTTGCAGCACTGCCACTATTTTCAATCCGAGACCGGCGATCTGGGCAGCAGCGACCTCTAAGCATTTCAGTGTCCCTAAAACGTGCATCTCATCGAGACCCAGAATTGTCTGTGAACCGAGTTGAGAAATTTCTTCCTCATGAGCAGCCAATGTCAGTTGCACGATCATTCTCAACCAGCCAGAAAGATCAGTCATTCGCATTGCAGGGACTGAAATATACAATGACATCGCACCCCGTTTCAGGTCACGCAGATCAATGGAATCACCCGTCAAACAATCCGCCATGCACTCGATGCTCAGGAAGTCGAGATGTTTTCGAAGGTTCGACAGCACTGATGAGAACTCACCGCCAGTTCGGTCATAAAATTGTCGAGCAAGATTGCGGATCGCTCCATTGGCGGCATCATTGGAGAGGAGTTCTTGCTCCAACCAGTATCGACCAGAGTTGTCAGGGTCAGCTGATGCAAGTTCCGCAGCAAGATGCCAGACTGTGATCAGGTCACGACAGCCATCGTAGCGCCAGTAGGTGGCGACATGCAGAATGAGCATTGAAAGTGCCTGATGAGAACAGGTGTCCCAGTGCTTATCTTTGAAGTCGCCGGAGACAATGATCGAGTCTGAGATCAGTTTTGAATTAGGCACGAATGTTCTGCGATTATTCGGATCGAGTGTGGCAATAGGGTTCAGAACGACTCGATGTTTGGCTGCTTCAGAGCCAGCAACTCCAAAGGGATCAAGTAGACCAACTTGTTGTATTGAAGATCGATAACGGATTGAAATTCGTGCGAGATCACCCTTGGGGTCCAGCCAAAGAGAGGACGTTGTCGGAGGAAGGCTGAGAAGACAGGGCAAGAGCATGGATCGCCCCTTGCCCGCACGTGATCCAGCCAGCAGAATATGGTGACGGTCGTCTCCAATACCAATCCCAGTCCCTCCCACAATGTGCCGTGTGAGCCGACCATCAGCCAGACGATCACCTTGAATGACTTCTCCTCCAACGACACCCATGAAGAGTTTTGATTCCCGATTCAGATGAGTGTCGAATTGTAGAGACTTCGTTGCGGCGAGGTTCTGTGGAGATTCAAAATAGGAATGTGGTAACGTCCCGACAAACTGAGCATCCCTCCCCCGTGGAAAATCATCAAGCAGTTTCGTTGAGCCTTCAGGTACAACCATTTGACCTTCCTTTCCAACTGTCCCGCTCTGAATACTGAAGAAGTTGCACGAACTCGGTAAGAATCAGCTCTCCAGCCCTCGCCGATTCAGAACGAACAAGCGAGTGCTGAGGAACCGTGACGATGCTTTAATCGAACTGCGGCAACTGAGGCGTGGCAACAAGTTCGTTCTCAATGATGTAATGTCCCGGCTCAAAGCCTGCTTCATTGAAGATACTTTGCCATTCGGGCATTTGCTCTTCGGCAACAAAATAGAGTGCCATCCCTCCTCCCTGTTGACGGTAGCTGATCAAAGACTGCATCAGCTTTTCGCGAGAGGTGTTACGGAGAACCGGATCGTATTCTGAATCCCACATATCCGAGAGGATGACCGTCAGCAGTTTGGTGTTTTCAGTCACACCAGTAATCGATCTGACATAATCTACTGATCGACGAGTCGCATCAAAGACTTTCGAACTACTCGGATCAGATTTCGCTTTCAAAAACTCGTTGAACTCTTCGGGACCAGAGAAGCGATTCCTTAAATCGTCAGGCTGACCTTCGAAGAGGACAACCTGATCGTTGCCAGAAAGCTGACAGATCACCAGCTTGGCATCACTTCCCATCGACTCGGTGAAATAGAGTTCGGAGAGTTGTAGAAACAACGTGTAGGCACGGTCGTCCCAGTAAGATTGAAAGCTACCTGATAAATCGACCACGATCGCCAAACAGGCATCGAGTTCACGATTCTCGAAATGTCCCGTGTTCTCGACTTGCTGAGATTCAACACAGCCAACGAGACAAAAACAAGTCACTGCTATCAGTATCATATTATTGAATGATCTCATAATGAGATTCTCCTAATGCAAATTGTTCGTGTGATAGTCAGCATGCCACCAACCGAGGACTGCGAGTCCGCAGGAATAGATCAAAGTGGCTGCCGGGACGATATACTCTGGGGCGTTAGACCAACCGCTCGACGTCTGAGCAGCCAGCCCGTAATAAAAGATGCCGGCATCGAGTAGCAGGATCACTCCTGCGATGATAGAAATCATCATGAACACAATCGGATTGCGTTCACGTTGAGCGAGGATCGAACCATACCCCATCAGTTCAATCCAGATCTTGCACCATAGCCAGGTGATGACTCCGAAGAGCAGGATCGACACCACAATGGCGAGATCGGCACGATCCCAACCATCAAAATTACGTGCCAGTCCCACACCTGGAATCGGTAGTTGATATAATCTCCTACGAAAAATCGGTAAGAGCAACCTGATTCCGTCGGCGATCACTGATGCGTAAACTAGCCCCATGATCGGCATGACAATCAGGTTCGCCATATAGAAACTAACGACCTGTTTGATGGTCCTGCGACGCCGCAGGGGTGGTGCCGCCCGAGCATGTCCGCTTGTGGTCGACTCCGGCATAAATGCCTGGTCGAATTGATCGAAACCGTCAAACATGATGGTCTCCAGATAAGAGAATGATTGAAGTGATTATGCAGCGGTCATGTTTTCCTGCATTTGACGGAGTTCATTGATAGCTGCTTCGAGATCACGAATGACAGCCGGAACGTCGGCGAGTTCCCCCGGTTCATTATGGACGAGTTTGATCCGCACCACTGATCCCGAGAAGACCCAGTGTCCCGGCTTGTTCGCGACAACTGTCGGAGTAGAATCAGAAGGTGTCGGCAGAGTCATGCCATGCTTCTTTTGCAAGTTCTGTGCAACTTTAATCGTGATCCGCTCTCCCTTGCGAGCAAGTTTCAATGCTTCTTCACGAGCAGCTTCAGGTGTTCGTTCTTCTGCAAGCATCTTCAACGACTCACGACAGAACTGATGGAGTGTTGATTTCTCTGAGAGCAGCTTGGAACCGTACGAACGCCACGCTGCTCGGCATCGAAACGCCTGAGAACGTGAGACACCAAGATCTTCTTCCATGTTTCGCATCAGTTCGCTGTTGCCACGAGTCTCAGACACCGCAGCAAATATTTCGAGCAACCCGCCAAAGATCAGCACCTGCTGTATGCCGATCGAGTTGCACGTTGTAACGACATAAGTTGCTATAAACGGAACCTCGTTTTCTCCCGTCCTCTGAGCCATTGCCAGCAAGTCCTCGGTCGAAGTTTCGGCAAGCACTTTCAGAACTTCAGGGTATTCATGATCCTCAAGAACCATCTTGAACGGGTCATTCAAAGTCGGAGTAATAGACATATTTTCATCCTTATCATTTTCAGACAGTAGGAAAGAAAGAATTCAAGAAAGGCAGCGGAACGCCAATTGACTCTCCGCTGCCATTAAGCGAATAATCAGATCATTCTGTTTGCGGTATGGTCGAACACACGCCAGATCAACCACAACGGCGCAACCAAGATTCCGAGAAGCATGACAAACAGCGAAGTCGGCCAACTCAGAGAAATCAAGCCTACCGCAATCAGAATCAGAGCGATCGTTGTCACATCGATTTCCTGAAACAGTGACTGCGGTTTTTCAGTGATAAATTTCATAAAGACGTCTCCAATGGGTGGTGCCTGCACTGGTGCAGACACCACGAGCAGAAAAAAATCAACCGCGAACTACCGCTCCCGAACTTTGCCTTTCATGTAAACGTCATACTCCTTCTTGCGATTGCAAGCCGCGCAAATGGCCCATAAAAAGCCCACCACGATGAGAAACCCAACAAACGCAGACCCATCACCAGACTCTGTCGTACTACTCGCCAAACTGAAAGCTGAAAGAAAGTTCATAATGTCCACATCCTATTCCTGGAGAGTTTTAAGAAACTTGGCTACTGAGACATTCAGATAACCTTTCAATCTATAACGGGGGATGAGTCGACAATTTTTTACATAGAAATCTGGAAAGTTTTAAATTGAATCTTACGATTGCCAACTAGAAGCAAACTAATCAGTCCACTAGCTGTGAGGTTTTCAATGACAGAATCAACTCCTTTCGACAACTACCCTGAAGGTGAATGGAAGAAATTCGAAGAAGAGGCTTTAAAGAAGATTGAACAACGACTACGTCGAATGCGAGACGCACCAGATGAGAAAGATGAAATCTATCACAGTGCCTGGAGAACTTACTTGGATCGTCGCGATTCTGATGATCCCAAACATCGAAAAGATGCTGACGCGAATACACCGGCACAAGTCAAAGCTCGTTTGATGCATCACATTCGTCGTAAGCTTCGGAGTCAACGGGATCGCAGAGAGTTGGAAGATAACAAAGCTTTGAAGTTCAGTATTCTAGAAGGGGAATCTGGTCAACCATTTGAGCCAATCTCATTGGGCTTTCCAGATGATGAACGGCTCATGGAGATGTTGCTCAAGCCGTGCAAGAAGTTGACAGACCGTCAGCGTGATGTTGCCCGCCTTGCAATGATGAATTACGATCCTAAGGAAATTGCAGAGAAATTGGAAATTGGCGTTCACACCGTCTATCGCGAACTGTTGGTAATCCGGGCTGCCATTGATGAACAACGCTTCGAATAAAAATGAGTCCAACAGATCAAGCCCGATTCGTCCCGCGACTTTATGCGAGAGAAAGCTTACCGATCTCGCTGATCAATATAATTCAGTTTATCAGAAAGACGAGCAACCCAGTCTTGACGAATATTTGAATCAATTGCCACGTGAATGTCAGGCGTACAAACTCGATCTGTTGAATCTACTTTTGCTGACAGATGCACATTACTGGCAAGGGCGAATGGGGCGAGATATTTCCAAGCAAGACTTACTGGAACTCTACCCATGGCATGCGGATGATATTCAAAAATCTCATGTCGCCAGAGAACTCGATAATGGACGCAAATTTGAGTGGCGAATCGGAAAGTTTCGGATTGAAGGAAAAATTTCAGAGGGTGGTGAAGGCAAGGTCTACAAAGCTGTCGATCTCAACCTCAATCGAACTGTTGCCCTGAAGGTCACACACCCCATTCTGCCTTTCGACTGGATTAAGACTGAAGGGCAGGCATTGGCGGAATTGAACCATCCCCATATCTTACGAGTCTTCGAGTTCTTCCGCATGCAACGTACGACATTTCTGGTGACAGAGTACATCAAAGCCGCCAGCCTGCACTCACGATTCTCTGAGGAGAACCCATCTCAAAAACAATTGACTTCAATCGCTGTGCAACTTCTTGATGCGGTCGTTCATTTGCATGAGCAGCAAATCTGCCATCGGGATATTCAACCGAAGAATGTCCTGTACAGTGCTGCTGAACAGGTGAAGCTAATCGACTTCGGTCTTGCCATCACATTTGATCGATTACTGGACGACAAGGAAGTCCAGACGGCTCCAGTCGGAACCCCACCTTTCATGGCACCAGAATTGTTGCATAGTGATACTAGAGTCGATCCCAGACGCTCTGATCTCTACTCGATCGGAGCGACGTTGTTCTGGCTGATGGCGAAGGTTCCGCCAGTTGAAGGTCAGACACGAGATGAGATTTATGATAACCTCCGTCAAGGAAGATTGAACTATCAAAAGTTCGAAGACGTTCGACGCAGTTATCCCGTTCTCGCTTCCCATTGTCTTCAGTTGCTTGAGGTGAACCCCGAAAATCGACCCCGCAACGCAAAAGAAGCCCTCGCGACATTTCGTCGGTTCGAAGATCAGATTGCCGATCCGATCGAAAACGTCACGATCAACGCTACAAACGTGAAAGTCAATGCACACGAATCAGCCTCTTATCAGCATGATTTTTCAAAACTGGAAGAGACGTTTTCAGGAACATTCTCATGTTCAGAATTGGACAGAGGTAAACGGAGAGAATGGCAACGAAAACTGGTGAGTCTCTACCAGAATCAGACACAAAGAGCTTTCGGGGAGGCAGATTCTGGGAGTCAACTACCAAGAGTTAAAGACCAAAACCAGCTAATCTTCGCACCAAATTCAATCGCTGATTTTGACTTCAGCTCACTGATCGTAATCAGCGGGTACGTCGGACAGGGGAAATCTTATCTTTTGAAGAATTTGGCCGCCAATACTGCGAACGAGACCAGTCGTCTTCCTGTCTATTGTGAACTCTTAGCGCATCAGCAGCAATCACTAACAGACATGGTCAGTAGAGTTCTGAAATCGGTTGGTCTTCCCATGGGTGACGAAACGATCAATTTTGAATCGTCTGCGGAAGATATCGCTTTGTTCTTCGATGGTTTTGAGGAAGTTGCACAACCGAAACGTACTCAACTTCTGGCAGACCTTCAGCGTCTTAAATTACTCGCTCCCGACCTACCTGTTTTCATAGGAACGCGCCCTGGTACAGAGTTGGCTCATTGTGCCATAGCGACGGTCTACACTATCGATGAGCTTAAAAAAGATGACTTTTTCGCAACTGCTCGTGAGTTGAGGCGAGATCGAACGGACGAGGAATTGCAACGAATGTTCGTCGGTGATCGCCTCGGGCTAAGTGATCTCTTAACAACACCTGCACTAGTTGGAGAGGTTTTACGTCATTTTCGCTCCGACCGGACATTAAGACAAAATACGCTCTCTTTCTACCGTGATCTGTTTGACCTCCTCGTGAGACGCCACAATCAATCCCAGTATGGACGACGTAGGCAACTCACATGCGATTTCGATGAGACTTGGTTGCAACACTATTTCGAGATTCTCTGTTTTTTCGTGTATCGCAAATATGGTCGGAATGAGATTCATATTTCCGATTTACGAAAGCAGGCATTTGTTGCTGCAAAGTTGGTAGGACATCCGAATCAAGCCACTCCGGCTCTTGATGACATACTTTCATTATCTAATCTGATTATCGAGGATGAAGGGAATTGTCGTTTCCTGCATCCATCAGTTTGTGAATATTACGCTGCCTCATCGGTTGCTAATCTTCTGCTTGAGAGTGCTGAGGGAGTCTATCAATTGCTGTTGAGACAATGGCAACACTGGATACACGTCCTCTCATTTCTTTCGGATTTAGATCCGGTACGCATGGCAGTGTTGTTAGAACTTCCTGAACTCCGCCAAGTGACTGCCGATGGGAAGCGATCTTATCTCGCTCAATTCCAATCGTTTATCATTGAAAAACTCAACGATGGTCGTGAGCAGCTGAGAATTTCTCATAGCAAAGCCTACTGTTCGCGAAATCACAAGATTCTTGTTGGAGGTGTCAAAGACAATTTTTTCAGGGAAGGCGCTCATATTTGGTTTCCGTCAATTGTGTGGCCTGACCTGAAGCCCGGTCATGGAGTACGACTGCCAGTGGAGCAAATTGACCTCAGCAAACTTGTCGACTGGCTGGGAAAACGACTCGATTCGGGGTATGCAAGTTGTGAACAGCGACTGATACATTGCGTAGAACTCCAACGATTGAATCCACAACTCTGTGCGATCAAAGCAATGGATGATTCTTAGATCCGTGGTCCAGTCTCGCCAGGAAATGGCACAGTCAGCATTCCATTATCAGTATTTTTTTGAAGAGCTTTTTTCGGCAAATGATTGTAAAACGCTCGTCCTCTTACGAATGCATTTTCATCATTGAACAAGGATGATCGTAATTCCACAATCGCAGCGACCATCGCATTCAGATATGGCTGAACTTGTAGCTTTTTAAACAGCACATTCTCGATTTCCTCAATCTTATTCGAGTCCGGTAAGCTGCTGATTTCTTGCTCAATCTGAAACATCCGCTGCAAAGCTTCGGAATGATCGAGGTTGTCAAATAGCCATGCCCTCCAAACTTGATCAAGGCGAGATACTTTCTGATGTACTTGTTCATCAAATACTTGGGTCATAATCCATTGTACATCAGTTCGCTTCAGTCGCGCAAGAACTTCTTACGGTAAGGTCTGCAGTGTGCATTTCGCCCCTTTGTTTTGTTGGATCGACCGTTGCCCGGTGGGGTGAGTCGATCAACAAAACCAAAGGAGCAACGATATGACAACAGAGACTGAAACAGCCGCCGACAACATCCACGAAGTCCCTGCTGAACGGTTAGAGATGGGAACATGGTGCCACACCCGAGATCGCCAGATCGGCGAAGGTGATATTTACAGAGCTTATAGTGCTGATACGATCGCCCTCGAAGGTCGAATTCGCAGACCGTTCCAATTCCAAGGAAGTTTGTTTGCGACCACTTCGGTTCACGGTGGTGAAGACTTTAAAGCTGAAGCATACCGACTGCAACTTCCAGAACTCTTCAATGAGCAAACCATGACTTACGCTGAGCGATGCCGTTCAAACGATCCTCGCAGCAATCCCAACGGTTTTTACCATGGTATGCTCGTTCGTCACGGGAAACAGGAATATGTACTGGTTGGACCGCCTCAGCAATTCTGCCCTTCAAAGGAACCTGTCCAGACACAGGGATCACTATTTTGATGTGACGTGTGCCATCGAGAAAAGCATGCATCTACAACCTAATTGAACTTCCGCTTTGCATTCCACTTTCGGCAAAACCCGATGAACGCGGCGTCGATATTTCGTGGCGGTTCGGCTTCGGTCAGGCTGAGCCAGGTTCGCCATTCTCTTTCAATCTCGTACACATCCCATCCGGGTGCTGCGAGACGGGCTTCGTGGTAGGTATCCCCCTGGAGTGGCGGAAGCGGTCGAGTCGTTTCGCTATCCGTGATCGCAGGGATTGTGCCTCGGTTTTCGAAGATGATGATGTCGCGTGGTTGGTCAGGATGATCATCAAACCGAATACGGTAATCAGGGAGATGGTTCGTCCGTTGGTCATCATCGACAACGCGGCTGATGAGACGCTTGAACTCTTTGGTGGTTGAGCCTGAACCGCACTTTTTGCGGAGCAGGTCGAGGGAGATTCTCCATTCCGATTTGCGACCGCAATGTTTGCGAGCCAGTTCGTACAGACGACGTTCGATCGGTCTTCGCAATCGGAAGTAATCACGATGGAGCGTCAGCACCTCCCCGGCTTCGATCGCATTGAAGACCCAATCAGACAGTTTGACTTCGATGTCCTGCATCCGTCCTTCACGAGTCTCGCGAACGATTTCATACGCATCGATCAATCCGAACCCACGTGTAATCTCTTGCTCTCCTGTCAAAATGTTGGTGCTGATGCGCGTCCCCGCCAGACGTTCCAATGCCGAGCGGAGCAGGTCGTAACCACGACCGTTGGTCATGCGATTCGTAGCGGTCAACAGGTCGAAGCCTTTGAACCGGACTGTTTGCGAAAGCCGCCTCCCCTCATTCCGAGCAGCCATCAACTGGCTGATACAGAAGATGAGAATGTCCCGGTCATGAATCGTCGCTAATCCGTCAGCGGAGGGTTTGATCTCAATCCAAGCGTGTTTATGTTCGTAGCGTCTGACCCGTAAATCTGGTTTGGTGGAGAGGCTGAAGACTGGATGCTCCATGCTCGCCATATCCCCTTTCGGTGAAGCATCGAGGAAATCGCAGACGAAGAAGTCCGGCGTCGGATGCCGTTCAGGCAACAGCGGAGAGCGACTCTTTTTAGCATCACATGTTAATTCTTTCATTCAACAGTCCACGACGGTTCGGTGACGACTTTATTGTCAATTGAGAGAGAAGATCGTGGTTTCGATACTTCACACACCATTCATGAATGACATGGTTCGCACATTGATGTCAAACAGAATCGACATTTCACACACCAACAACCCGCTTTCGATATTTCACCCACCGAAGAGATTCCTATCGACACTTCACACACCGATCTTCGACACTTCACACACCATATTTCGACACTTCACACACCGGGCGTTTGAAAATTTCGAATTGATACAGTCGGTTGCTGTCCGATTCGCAAGTCGTAACACACCTCTAAACACATATTTAACACACACTTGCTGTGGATAACTCGATGATCTGTCCCTTCTGGCAGAATTACAGACGGGACAATGGGAAAAGAATATCTGGTGAATTTTCCAAACCCATGAATCCCAAAGGGCGAAAACTGAAGAATAAATGTCGCCCGAACATTGCCAGCAAGCGACATTGAATGACAGTTAACGACGACCAACCGCCGCTTCACAAAAAAATAGACAACTCCTCAAAACTATGATATCATGATAGCAATGGAGGTGAACTATGGCTCAATTTATTGTACGAAACCTGGAAGACGATGTTCGTGATCGGCTGCGAGATTTAGCTCGCGAGCAAGGTCAGAGCATGGAAGAAATGGTGCGGGATATTCTGCGAAACGCAGTCCTGAAGCAAAGTGCTTCTCCAAAAGGATTAGGAACAAGACTCACCGAACGATTTGCAGAGAACCCTTTGGAAGCTGAGATTCCTGAATTGCGAGGTCAACAGATTGAGCCGATGAGTTTCGATCAATGATCATTCTCGACACGAATGTCATTTCTGCCGTGATGCGGCAACGGGAACCTCAGATCGCTGACTGGCTGAACTCCCTCCCCTCTCAATCTGTTTGGACAACCAGCGTTTGCGTTTATGAGATCGAGTTTGGTTTGAAATCACTTCCGAAAGGGAAACGTCGAACACAACTGGAAGCTGATTTTGAATTGGCATTGCTCGAAGATCTGGAAGGTCGCATCCTCGACTTCAACGCTTTGTCTGCTCAGCACGCTACTGAGATTTCTGCGAGACTGAAGTCTGCTGGACGACCGGTTGAGATTCGCGATGCAATGATCGCAGGAACGGTCGCTGCCTGGAATGCCACTCTCGCCACCCGCAACATGAAGCATTTCGCAGACGCGAAAATCGCTTTGGTCAATCCGTGGGAAATCCAGACAGATTGACATCTTGCTCAAGCTGTAGTCAAACGGCGTGGTCTCGTCTTTTGATGGCTTTCCCCGCCGCGACTGCAAATTGGCTTCCTTAATCTGAATCTAACATCAATCGTAACTCCGTATCGTCGTGCTTCTGTGTCTCTGTAATTGCGAGAGTTATCCACACCTCTTTTCCAATTGCCCCGCCGCAGTTTTTGCCTCCATCGCTTTCTTGATTTATTGTCGAGACATGTTGTCCCGAGGCGAAGAACTGGAAGCGATGAAGCGGATTGATTTCTGTCAGTATGTTGCTTCGCGTGGGTTCGTACTCGATCGCAAGAAGAGTAGTCGAGCCAGCATCGTGATGCGGCATTCCAATGGTGACAAGCTGATCGTTGGTAGAACTCCAAACGGTCAGTATATCTATTTCAACGCCAAGGGGAACGACAGCGGATCGATCATCGATTTCGTGCAGACCCGTGATCGCGTCTCACTCGGTGAAGTCCGCAAGATACTCAGACCATGGCTGAACGGATCAACGATTCCGATCAATGAGCTCCCTCCTCTCCCGATCAAGTTACAGCCGTCAGAGCATGATGCCGCTCAGGTTCTCGCGAACTGGATGAAAGCCAAACCGCTTTGGAAGACACATCCCTATCTTGAATACGAACGCCAGATCCCACGTGAGATTCTGACGAGCCCCCTCCTCCGAGATCGAATCAGGATCGATGACCGCAAGAACGCAGTCTTTCCACATTTCAACCAGTCTGGATTGTGCGGGTTTGAGTTGAAGAACCGTGGCTTTACGGGGTTCTCACCGGGTGGGATTAAAGGACTTGCCTGCACTCGTCCCCAGCCTGATGATCAGCAGATGATTATCTGTGAGACAGCGATCGACATGCTCAGCTACGCCGCTGTCAAAGGTCTCGATGGAAAGCGATTGTTCAGTACAGCTGGTCAGATCAGTCCATCACAGGCGGAATGCCTGAAAACAGCTGTCTCCAAAATGCCAGAAGATGTGATGATTGTGTTGGCGTTAGACAACGATAAAGGTGGCTATGAACTGGCAGAAAAGATCGCCGAAGTTCTCGCTGATTGTCATCGCCCAATCATGACCGACTTCCCCTCTCTGCACGGTGGAGACTGGAATGATGTTCTCCGTAATCCCACATCGTCGCAGTTCTGTGCTTCTGTATCGCCGTAAAATCAGTATCGCTGTATCAAAGTATTCACACAACACTTGGAAAGCATATCTCTGCATTTCTGCATGAGCGACTTTCTGCATCATCGTGTCTACGCATTTCATTGAATCAGAAAATGTGTTTCGTCTCAATCACTCATTATCGTATTTCTGTATATGCGGTTTTCTGTACCGACTTGAATCCATAATTCTGCAAGTGACGACAACACAGGATAAGACTTCCGAAAGGAACAATTTTCCAAAAGTTTGAGATTTCTTTTGATCGAGTGATACGCATCTCGTACCATGTAGGGTTACACCGAGCAGTTCTTGCTTCGAGCTTATAGGGATAGGGCAACAAATGGATGGTCACTCTCTTACTTTTGAATCACTCTTAGAATCTCACTCCAAAGAGTTGTCTGATTTCAATATCGCGGATCTCAATCTGGCAGCGGCTCATGGGTTGCCGGGAATCGTTCATCTCAATACAGATACCTACATTGAGGATTTATACGAGTGGTCTCGAAGGGTTCAATTTGAGATATGCAGACATTTGTATCAACTCGATTCCCAAGCTGATCAAGGACCCACAGAATTCACATATGGAAATTCTTTAGCAAGATTTATCTGCTGGTACATGTTGCAGGTTCTTCAAGAAGATTGTGGAGTCAAATATAATCCCGAACGTAAGTTTGATCCCGATTTCTGCCAGCCTGAAGACTTATTCATCCATGGTATTGTAGACGAAAAAGGTTATGGAGGAACATGTGCCTCGATGCCGGTCGTTTATGTAGCGATTGGTCAACTACTTGGGCTTCCAGTCTCGCTTGTAGAAACACGAGGTCACTTGTTTTTTCGCTGGGATGATCCGAAAGGGACGACACTTCAGTGGAAGAATCCTTACCTGACGCTTTGGATTCCACCTGATCGTTTTAACATTGAAGGGTCTGGTGAAGGCATAGCCTATTACCCTGACTCTCACTACATTCAGTGGCCAGAAGTATGGAAAGAAGTTGATTTTCAACACGGTCGGTATCTTCGGAGCATGACTCACCGGGACGCTCTTGCTGCATTTTTAGTACAACGATCTGAATGCTTCTTTGAACTTCAGAACTGGCATGAATGCCTCAAAGCGATTTTCTTCGCACGGAAACTTGCTCCCGCAGATGCACGTTATGAATGGTTGCATGCAGAACGCACAAAGCAATTTGCCGATTATCAACATTCACAACAAATCCTGCAAGAATTGACTTCACATGCCCGGCAGGTAGGAGTGAAGAATCAAACAATGAAGCATGGCAATCATTGTCAATGCTATCGCCGGGAAGATCGAGAGAAAGCAAAAGAGCCAGTCGGGATGCCTGGTCATGCGGAGCATTGCCTCTGCTCCGGTTGCCTTCAATCTCGAACCCAGGCAAAGATTGGTGCTCCCCTCGGACACTCTGCATTTCAAATTCCAGGACCAACCCCGAGCCCTTTTCCACCTCAGCTACCTGGAATGACTCATTTCTAGTTTTCAAAGAAGGAATTGGTATGTACATGCCAAAACTCGCTCAATTTACTTCGCGTGATCCACTGATCAACGGTCAACCAGTAATCCTCGGGGATGGTCTTTACAACTATGCAAGGATGAATCCCGTAAACCGCATAGACCCTTCGGGGATGATATCAATTACTAGCGTCAATGGAGGTCCTTTTTGCGATACACCTGGGCAAGTTTATTTAGGCGTTTGGCTAAAGCCTGATGTTGATTCGATCATGAATAAGTTGAGAGTGAATGGTGGAGTTCTCATAGCAATTAAAGATCGTGAAGTCAGAGCGGAAGACTGCAATGGGAAACTATTAAAAGAAGAGCAGACAACTTTTTTGCAATGCTATCCTATTCAGCCAGACTTATCTTTTCCTGAATCAAGACCTGCTGCAGGTAATCCAACATCTCAAGTGATGCAATACATTTCTGTTTTAGACTTTAAGGCGTCCGCAGGCATCGCATTTAATCCTGAAGGCAATCAGGGATTCGCAAGAGGATATTTACATTTTCATTTTTATTCCTTGCCAGGCTCAATGAGTCCGCAGACCGCATGCCAGCAATTGGGATTTAAAAATGCTATTAAACCTGACGGAACTCCAGCAGATGGTTACGAAGCACCAGTGTCTGTTAGTTCCAGAGATAGTGAAGGGTATCCAGACAAATATGGCAGATTTTTTCCAAAAAAGTTCGAACTTAAAAGTCTCGGTTTCAAGACGGTCAAAATAAAATATACTTGGGCTGAGTGTCCTTGTGACTATCGAAGTAGCTGCGAGACATTCCCTAAAAAGCTTGAGGGAGGACCGAATCGAGAAGGGAAATAAATGAAAAAAATCAGTAAATGGCTGAAATGCCATAGCAAAAGTTCAATTTTGAAATTATTTCTCGTGATATTCTTCATCTCTTCTATCTATTATGCGTCTCTTCCTTTTGCGTTAGATTTTATGTGGAAAGATAGGACCGTAAATTCGTCAACACAAGTGTTGAGTAAACCAGTATTTATAGGCTTGCGTCCAATTGCGCGAGTCCCTGCTTTAGAAAAAGCGATGATCAATTGGGGACAATTGGTGAATGGGACTGGGCAATCATTTTATTTCTACATGTATGATTACACTGGACGAGTTCCAATGTTGCGAGTTTACGAAGAAACGGATGGCTATAGTGCTGCAACGACACCTACAGGAAATAGTCACAAGCCTTATTTAACTGAGTAAGTTTGTCTCAAGCAGAACTGATTTAAGCCATCCAATGAATGCTGGCCCGTTCTCATCAGACCTGAGCCTCCCAGTTGCTGGCCCGTTTCTGGTGAGGCTCTTTTGCATTTGCTCTGAACAGTACAGGCAGCAGGCATTCCCGCTCAACTCTGAACTGACCTTCGCGACCATCCTTCTCAACTGGTGGTAATTGCGAGATTGCTGTTCAAGTCAATTAGTCGAGTTCTGCCTCAATAACGATACATCTTCAATTGGAATGATGTTGTCAGCTGTCTCGCTTTCTGTGGTTGACATCTTTGCCACGTTGAACGGCGGTTGCCGTCAATTCAAGCAGCCGTGTTGACTTGCCATGCGGCTGCGTCTGCCCGCACCACTCTGCTTGAGTTCCCGGCACATTCCCACCGTTCGGTCACTGGGCATGATCAACAACAGAGAAAGGAAACAGATCATGACCAACCACAACCCACAACTTGAAGAAGACGTCTTGCGAATGTTCACTGGGACGTCGAAGTATTTTCGTCACTCAATCAATCGCAATGTCCTGTTTACCGACGGAGTGAGACACGTCGCGGAGGAGGGCGAAGCATTCTGGCTCATCGATGCCATCGCCATCTGGCTAACAGACCAAAAGTTTCGAGAAGAAGCCCAGAAAGATGATCGCATCCAATCGCTGCACTTCTGGAAGCTAACAGTCAACGAAGACCGCTCGGCAATTCTGACCGCCAAAGCGGACAGTCCCGAAGAACCATTCATCACACAAGCGATTCTGTTTACCGACTTCCCACTCGACAGCATCGATATCTGGGTAGGCAACGACGGAGAGTATTGGACGCTCTATCTGCCATCGGAGCATTGAGTATGGAACAAGCAACAACACTGTGGAGAGTTCGATCTGCGTCATTGACCAGCATCAGCATTCATGCAATGGAAAACAGAACAATGGTCAAGGAGGACCAGGACAATGCGAAAAAAACCAAGACGTGACATCTATCAGGAAGTGACCGATAAAATCATTGAGCGACTCGATCAGGGAACCGTTCCTTGGCAGAACCCGATCAAACGTGGCAGCGGTGACGGCTGGCCGAAGAACATTCAGAGCGGCAAGAACTATCGCGGCATCAATGTTTTCTTGCTCGGTATGACAGCCTGGGAAGCGGGATTCAGTTCTGACTACTGGATCACCTTCAAGCAAGCCAAAGAGCGAGGTGGGCAGGTCAAGAAAGGTGAGAAGTCGTCTCTAATCATCTTCTGGAAACAACTCGACAAAGAAGACCTCGAAACAGGTGAAGAGATCAAGATCCCCGTACTGAAGCATTACAACGTGTTCAATGTTGAACAGTGTGACGGGATCGATATCCCGGATGCTCCTGACGAAAAGCCAGCTGAACCGTTCGAACCGTTGGGGAAAGCTGAAGCGATTGTCTCAGGTTACAACGAGCGACCAACCATCCGGGAGGAGGGGAGTCGTGCCTGCTATCGACCATCAACCGATGAAGTCTTCATGCCGCTCGCGACCAGGTTCAGTGACCGTGAAAGTTATTATTCGACACTCATGCACGAGTTGTCACACTCAACAGGTCATTCGAAACGACTCAACCGTGGACTAGATACCAACCTCGCTCCGTTTGGTTCTCCCGACTACAGCAAGGAAGAACTTGTCGCAGAGATGTCGGCAGCGTTTCTCTGTGCGACTTGTGGGATTAGTCCACCAACAATCGATCAATCTGCCTCTTACCTCGACCACTGGAGGAAGCAGTTGAAAGGTGACAAGAAGTTGATCATCCAAGCCGCCGGTGCTGCTCAGAAATCTGCTGACTGGATTCTGGGAACGCAGTTCAATCAGTCCAGTGAGAAAGCTGATACCACTCCAACACAGCAACCAGTCGATCAAAAACCCAAAGCGGTAACTCCCACGACCGCTGCCCGCACACAGCTGGAACTGTTTTGAAGTCATGCTGATAACGGTAACACGATCATACGACGACACGGCGATACAGAAGTACGGCGATAGTGGTTGCTTTGAGATTTCTACCGATTCGGTCATTGCAGTCTTTGGCTTTCGCAATCTGACAAGCCTGATTCGCTTGATGTCACGCACGCGCCCGCCTGAGTCAATGGTCTGCCCGCACAAACGTGTGGACCATGACACCTGCGGTCGGACGGGACATTGGTCGCTTACGGCTAGCAGATGCGAGCCAAATTAACCACAACGACATAAAGGAGAAAAACATGTCAAACCAACCTATCCACCGTATCCGTATCGGAACATCAAGTGTCGCGATCTTTGAAAATAAGACCGATGACAACAAGACGTTCTACAACACACAGTTCGATCGCAGCTATCGCACAGGCGATGAGTGGAAACATACCCGCAGCTTCGGAAAAGATGATCTATTGGTCGTCGCCAAGTTAGCGGATCAGGCTCATAGCTGGATCACTGAGAAACTTCAGTCTGCATCACAGCAAACTCAAGAAGCAGCTTAACCTTCAGAGCGTGCCGGGAGACTGGCACGTTCACTTCTTGCTTTAACGTCACATTCAAGCTCTTTCCCAATTGCCCCGAATCGATGAGACCGTCCCAAATTTGGGACTGAGCTTACAGCTGACCCATAGAGTCCCAAACTTGGGACTGAGAATTCAGCCTGCGAACTCAAGCAACTTTCAAAATCAACACGGCAACATTCCCGACTTCCCATTGCCCCGTCTCAACGACAGAGTCCCAAACTTGGGACTGAAGCAAACGCTCATAACGACCATCCCAAATTTGGGACTGGGAGGAGGGGAAAGACATTAGTCACCTTGAACCTGCTCGATGCTTATCCCGGTGATTGAAGGACTCGATTCAGGACGATCGACATCACGTTCATCAATCTCTGCGATCCAACGGATGAGTCCGTTGCCCAGAGATTCCGCCAATTCGCGAAGATGCCGACCCTGAATCGTGACCTGCACGCGAGACATGCCCATGATACCGAGTTGCACGAACCCAGCATCACGGAATCTGATCTCTCGCAGATCACTGTAGGTGTAGCTGATCACTTCACCGGTACGGAACCGCAACTGAAACATCAGCGGCGGCATCTCGCCACTTTTGATCTGATGCCACGGTTTCGAGTCCGGCAAACTGCGGACTGGCTGGGAGGAGGGGGCAGTTCGAAACAACTGTTCCCGACGACTCTCGGCAAACGCTTTGGATGCTGTCGACATTGTAGATCCTTTCACGATCTTCATGATAAGCTCCGACCAGGAGGAGGGGACATTCCTACTCCCATTCTCAGATCAAACGACGGTCCAGGTCGAACCGCAGGTTCAGTCGCACGACGATCCTGAGTCTGATCTTTCCACCAGTTCACAAACCGATCGCGAACATTTTGAAAACTGTTGCGTCCTCGTTGTTCCTGCTGTCTCACAGCCACGTCGTATTCACGATTTTGCGACGGTCCATCTTTCTGTGCCGAGACCAACTCGGTCGCTGACAGTTGCTCACCTGAGCGAGCAATAGCGTTACGAACTTTCTGCTTATCATCAACGTAGATCGCAACATCATCACGACCGCGTGAAACGGTGACATAGAACTGTTTGGCGTTAATCGCAGGCAGGGACTCCGAACCCATCGCAGCGATGGCGAGCGGTCGATCCTTGCCCTGACTGGCATGGCTGGTGATGACGTAGCCCAGATCGAGATGACCGTAGTTTTTATCGACCGTCATCCCGCTTTTCAGAATCAGGTGACCTTCGTGATTGATCGCATTCACTTCATCGAGTCGACCATTGGCAATCCGACGTTTACCATCTTTGGCCGTTCCACCCAGGCTGAACCGGACTTTGTCACCAACGGCAATGCCGAGCGTCGACTCTCGGTAGACTTCGAACCGATCTGCCATGTCGCGTGGAAGGGTCTTTGCTGTATGACCATCCATCGAAGTCAACCGGACTTGCTGATCTTGAACAGTGTCGACGCGATACCGTTCACCACGCTTAAAGCCACCTTTCACATTCTGATGAAACTGCACGATCAGACCGTCCCGGTCGGAGTAGGTGACCGCTTCGGCTTTCTCAGCTTCGGAGAGGTTCATCGACTTCAACTGCGGAATCTTTTGTTCTTGCTCGGTCAGCTGACCTTTCTCACGCAGTCCCGATCTAATCTTCTCCGTGACCGCACCTGCTTCAGCGTGTGTCGGAGCGATAATCAGCGGAGACTGTTTTCCACTCTTCGCTTCGATATATTTGCTGGCAAGCAGCTCGTGCCGTTGTTCGTGATCGACTTCCTTGATCTTTCCTAACTTATCCAAGAGATCGTATCCTGCCAGCAATCCCGTTTTACCAGTTCGTTCATCAACCTCATGTCCACGACTGATCAGTTCCACCGCTTGCTTGTATTGCCCTTGTTGTCGTTGAATCGTCTCGACGCGAGCGATATTCAGTCCTGCTTCTCGTTCTAGCAACCGCATCGCTTCACCACGGCGAGGGGAGGAGTGTTGTCTCGTATCACCAGACAGCACGATGCGAGCGTTCTGCTGGTTCGCAATTTTGAACAGTCCCCGCATTGAACGGACATCGAGCAGTCCCGCTTCGTCGATCCACAGAACTTGATCCTTCACCTTCGCTTGAAACTCGTTGTTGCGGAGCAGATATTCAACAGTCTGAGCATTTTTGAACCCTTTCTCTTGGAGCACTTCTCTGGCTCCTGTCGACGGCGCAAACGTAAACACCTCTTTCCCATTGCCCCGAATCGCTTCGGCTGCTTCCTGCATCAGCGAGGATTTTCCGGTGCCAGCACCGCCAGTCACAGCGGTTACTGTATCGCGAGAAGTGAGAACATGGTTCACCGCATCTCGCTGTTGCTCATTCAGCCAGTCACGTGAGAACTGATGTTCAGTCTTCGCAATCGCTTTGCGAGTTCCTCGACTGTCACGAGCGAATTCAATCATGTCTCGCTCAGCGTGCAGCACTTCACGGGTGGTGACGAACTGTCGCTGTGCACCTTCAACATCACGCGACTTCTGAATCACCTGCATAGAATCGAGTGTCTTCTTGATCTCTTCAGGGGAGAGCGTGACGCCATGCTCCAATGCCGTTCCGACGACTTGATGCCGCTCGACCGTTGACTGCCGATACAAATGATGATCAAGGGCATATTTTACCGACTGACGAGCTTGATCACCTTCACGAGCGGTTTCGTCGCTATGGTTTCCGTTTCGCAAGTTCGTGAACGCTTGTCGTTCCTCAGCCGTGAGTCGTGACTGCCATTCTTCTCGCAACTTGTCGACGCCGGTTCCTTTGTCTTTGTTCTCTCGCGTCCGTTTCCCGAGCTTGCTCTTTTCAAAGGCATCCGTGATACCGTTCTCTTTGGCGAACTCTTCGACCTGTTCGGTCCTGCGACTGAACTTCTCGATCGTCTCACGACCGATACCGTTGATCTCCCAGCCAGTTTTGACTTTACCGCTTTGGGAATATTGACGCTTTTCAATGTTGTAGCCGAGATCTCGTTGCAGTCTGCGAGCCAGTCTCGCTTCAAACTTCGCTTGCAGACTCGGACGTTGCCTGATGATTTCAGCAAACTCACCGGCGTAGTGCTTCCCATTTTGGAAAGTCCAGTTGATCACGAACGCATGAATATGCAGATGCGGATCTGGTTTCCCATCGACAGGTCTGGAAGTCTTGTGGAGGAAGTCGGCATAGATCAGCTCACCGGTTTGAGTCCGTTGTTGCGTATTGGCATTCTTACCATGGCGCACCCGCCGCATCATCAACGGCTCAATGTCCTTGGTCATCGTCTCGCGAACGGATTCTCGTAATGCCTCAGCGATCTTCTCATCTTGGTTGATCGCCCAGGCGAGTGAAACGCTCTTCGGAACCGAAAATGTGAGATCAACACCCGGTCTGCGATCTTTACGAACTCGCTGAGCGAGTAGTTCTCCAGTCATCGGGTGCTGACCGTTAAGCAAGGCGTTGAACTGGTTACTGGCCACTTCAGTTCCTTGCCCCAGACCGAGCCGCTCTGCACCCTTACCATTCCAGTACCCAGCAACTTCCTGACCGAGATAATAATCGCCCTGCTTCAACACTGTTTCAAAGTATTGACGAGTGGCTGCAGCGTTCTTTCCCTGCGTTGCAATTAGCATGATTCAGTGCCCACGAAAGAAGGAGACAGGCTCATCAGAAACGAAGATGAGAGCCAAAATGAAGCGTCGAAGAGCGAACATACAGAACCATACGGGTGACCTAAAAGACGGTCAAATCGTAGGTCAAAGAAAGGATAAATTTAGATAGGCTTGTCTCCTAAGCAGTGCTTAGGCACAAATCAAACGTGCCACATGACCCGCCATGAAACAACCTCACGTTGCGTCCCAAACTTGGGACATCCACAACTTATTTACCCTGTGTTTTTCGATTGCGCTTCTGTGAGTCTGTGATAAATTGTTTCAATAAAATCACAATCGAAGGACAAAACGGGCAATGGGAAGATGGGGAACAAAAGCGTGGGAGAATGATTCAGCAATGGACTGGTATGAGCGATGGATGATGGAAACAGATTTCATCGACCAGATTGACCGCACACTCGCATTCGATGTTCAAGAAGATTTCCAAGAGATTCGAGCAGCTGCATCCATGTTGTGGATGCTCAACGAGCCAGACATCTGGCCAGTGGGGTATTACCTGCAGTTCGTCGAGCGGGCAGTAATCAAGTTGCAAGAGATACTGTCTTCAGGCGTGTATGCGAATCCTGAAATGATTACCGAGGTCGAGCAGGAACTGGAGAAACTTCAGGCAATTCAACAACAGTTCAACGTGGATAGTTCGAAACTCGATAAGCAACTCGAGCCATAATCTGAATCAATCAAGTCAATACTCCGAAGGAAGCATCAAAACCCAATACTGCTCATCCCGAGCCGCCCACACGTCGATGTCTTCGAAAGGGAAATCGGTATACGGAATCCTCGTTTCGGTCTTCGGAACCGATGCGATTGGCGACCGTTGAGTCACGATCGGTATAACGAAGTCCAGCTAAATCAGTATTCTGAAGACAACATTAAAACCCAGTACTGGTCATCGCGTCCTGCCCAGATGTCGATGTCTTCGAACGGAAAGTCAGTGAACGGAACCTGCTGTTCGATGAACGCAGGTTCATCGCTGTCAGCAACTGCTTTCAGGGTTGCTGAACGATCTTCGTGAACGGCCAGTTTCCAGAAATGCGTCAACCCGACTCGTTCATCATCTGCAGCAGCCTGGTTAAACGCTTTCGTCGCTAAGTGTGAAGCAATCGCATCGACCAGCCAATATGCTTCCGCTTTCTCTGCGAGGTACTGCACGCCGTCGGTGTAAATGACCGACCGATTCATTGAATGCAAGTAATAGTGTGAGGTCCCTGTGAATTGAGCGAGGTCGGATTTGGAAATCGAGTTCACTTTGAACTCGATTCTGTTTGTTTGGCTTCATCGTCAAATTGAAGCGATTCATCAATCAGTGAGCGTATAAGATCCGCTATCGGAATATCCTGTCTCACACAATGCAGTTTCAGTCGTGAGTGGAGTGTGGGATCAATGTCAATTGTCAGTCGCTTTGGTTTTGGTGGAGGAGGGAGGTCGCCTCTGCTCTCCACCCAGGTATCTGCATTCTGATTTCGTACAGGTCTTGCAGAGAGTTTAATGGTCTTACTCATTGGATTTTCCTCAGTTCGTTGATAAAGCGTTTGATTTCTGATTTCCCTTTTCTGTCTCCTCGCTCCAGGACTGTTGCTCCGTCTGCAAGTGACTCTGCAAATGCGACGCGTTGACCGACATCGTTATTCAAGATTGGAACATCCAGTTCCTTGAGAGCTTTACGGACGTCTCTTCCAATGGCGGTGTTTACAATTTTGCGATTCACCGCAAGGCAACACTTGAGCACTTCGTTATAGACTTGAGCTTCTCGGACAAGGTCGACGGTCTCAGCAGCAGCCCAAACATCAAGCGGGCTTGGGAGGAGGGGGATTACCACCAAGTCAGTAGCGAGGAGAATGGAACGAGCCAGTTCCGCGATGCGTGGTGGGCCATCAATAATGATCTCATCGTAGTCATTTCGCAGGAGATCGATTTCTTTATGAATCGTTGGCTGGGGCATCCCAATGACAGTGAAGGTTGGCTGTTCACGACAATTCGCCCAAGCCAACGCTGAGCCTTGCGGGTCTGCATCAATCAACAGGACACGTTGTCCTCGTCTGGAGAGCTCCGCAGCGGTGTGGATTGACAGAGTCGTCTTCCCGACACCACCCTTCTGGTTTAAAAAAGCATAAATCATTCTGTGTCGTATTTCTGTGCCATCGTTGGCACGATTTGACTGTATCCCAAAACAAAGTCGTGCGCAACCTATTTCAAGAAATGTTTACAGATCCCCTACAATGGGGCACGTCTGTTGAATTTGACTGGCATTTTGATGAAGGGGCCTTTGATGATTGAGAACCGACCCAAAATCGCAATTGGTCCTGAATCACCAGGATTTGGCTCTTGGGAGTGGGTGGGACAGGATTTGGTCGATGAACTCGAAATGGAAACCGTTGAGACCTTTCGCGATGTTGTTCCTAGCTGTGATATTGCGGTCTTTATCAAGTTCAAGCCGCCTTATGAACAACTCTGTCATCTCCGAGAGCGTTGTCACCTTGTTTACTGTCCGGTGGATATCTATGGAAGTGCTGCGGAGATCGATCTGGATTCAGATTCACTCAGTGTGTTTGACTGTCTCATCACACATGCCTCCGCCCTCACCAAGTACTTCTCACCTTATGCCCGTGTCGAACTCGTTGATCATCATGTGAAGTATGTGGCTCCGTTGCCTACGAAACAAAAAACTTCTGGACCTGTTCTCTGGACAGGAAATGCTTCCAATCTGACACCACTCGTACAATGGAGTCGCCAGAATCGCCTTCCGGAAGAGCTATGGATACTGACGAACCTTCAGCAGGACGCTCTTTCACCAGATCGCTTGGGGTTTAACAGTTACAACAGAGTTCGAAGTGAGAACTGGTCTCCCGAACGTCACCGAGAGTGGGCACAGATCGCACAAGCTGCAATCGACATTAAAGGAAAGGATTTTCGAGCACGTCACAAGCCTCCAACCAAAGCCTATGATTTCATTGCTTCTGGTCTTCCTCTGGCGATGAATGCGGAGAGTCGCCCCATAGTCGATGTTGCGCAGCATGGCCTGCAACTTGTGGAACCCACCGATATTGAACAATGGTTCTCGAAGGAGTATTGGGAAGCAACGCAACTGTTAGGACAAAAGTTGAATCGTGAACTCTCACGTTCAAAGGTTGCTCAAAAGTTATTGAGAATCCTCTATACCCTCTAACGTCCCTGAATTTCTGAGGAGAACGCTTCGCTGCAAGTTGGGATCTACTGACGTGTGTTTTACCAGTGAAAAGACTCGCAATCGTGTGATATCCCCTCAAAAGGCGGGGCGACATCGAAAGCTCACAGCAATTCTCCTGAGAAAAAATCTGAAAATAAATTCTCGAAGTGTAGCACTCTCTGGCTCCGCAATAATCATGCAATAAAAGTTCATTGACAGATCATTAATTCGATAATGCTAATCAAAAAAACAATACAACAACAGATGTTTATGATTGCAGTTCCGAAAATATTTCGTATTGTCTTTGGAGTCCATTTCATCAAACGAGGCCATGACAGATGCTTGCATCGTCACAACTTGAAATGGCAACCCAGCAGGCCTGTGCCGGGTTGCTCCTTGATGCTCAGCATGAGTTTCAAGAGTTGTTAAAAAAGACGCAGACTCCTTCCAGTCTGTTGCTCAATAATCTTGCCGTTGTGGAAGCCTCGCTAGGCAATTTCGAATCTGCACAACACCTTCTTGCCCAGGCTGCTGAACTCGATCCTCAAAGTACCTCTGTGACAGAGAATCGCTGTTATTTAGAACGTTATTCTTCGAATGTAGAGGAGGGATCGTTCTCAGGGCAAACCACAATAACAAGTGAAGACCAACGACGACGCATCGCGATTGTCAGTCTGCTGTTTAACTGGCCTTCCACAGGTGGTGGCACTGTTCATACCAAAGAGCTGGCAGACTTTCTGCAACACGAAGGTTACGAAGTTCGCCATTTTTATGCTGTGAACGAGCAATGGAGCGTTGGAAACGTTCGCGATGACTTACCGTATCCTTCTACTCCGATTCCGTTCTCTGAGCAGGATTGGAATGCCGACAGCATCCGTAAACGATTCCACGATGAGGTCACGAACTTTTCTCCAGATGCGGTGATTGTCACCGATAGTTGGAACACAAAACCTCTGCTTTGTGAAGCGGTTGCAGACTTTCCGTATTTCATTCGCATTGCAGCACTTGAGTCACTCTGTCCATTGAACAACGTGCGTCTTCTGGTGGATGATCAAAATCAACCACAGCAGTGTGCTTTGAATCAACTCGCTGAACCGACAACCTGCCGCAACTGTGTGATTCAGAATCAACATCTCTCTGGTGGCCTGCATCAAGCTGATCGTCAACTGGGGGGCTTTTTTGAAGCGGACTATCCAGAGCGACTTCAACGAGCCTTTGCAATGGCTGAAGGTGTGTTGGCTGTTAACCCGGAGATTGCATCGCTCTTTGAACCGCATTGCAAAACGGCTTATGTCATTCCGAGTGGGTTTGATGAACAGCGTTTCCCTGCGGAAGCGGTTTCACATCCGCCACAGCGAGAGAAGAAACGTTTGCTGTTTGCGGGGCTGACGAACGAGCTCATGAAAGGGTTTCATGTCCTGCAACAGGCAGGAGAACTGCTATGGCAACAGCGACAGGACTTTGAAATTGTCGCGACGGCTGATCCTGTTGGTCAGACCAATGAGTTCACAAGGTTCATCGGTTGGCTATCACAGGCAAGCCTGCCAGAAGTGATTCGAGACAGTGATTTTCTGGTCTTCCCGACCATTGCTCAAGAGGCATTGGGACGCACAGCGGTCGAAGCAATGGGGTGTGGACGACCGGTGATTGCCAGTGATATTGGTGGTCTCTCGTGGGTGGTTGAGCATGGAGTTACGGGACTGCTTTGTGAAGCTGGCAATCCACATGATCTCGCAGCGAAGTGTTCACAACTGCTGGATGCTCACTCGTCGCGAATTCAATTCGGAATCAACGGACGGAAGAAGTTCGAACGGGACTTCACCTGGAAACAAATTATCAAGAAACATTATTTGCAGCTATTCGGAACTCCGGTTCGTGAGGCTGCGAGGGTCTGACGGAGAATAAGATTCTGGTAAGAATTCGGCTGAAATCATTTGGCAATGTCATATCAACCGCTGGGCGTTAGCCCACGGTTAAACTGAACCGGACGCTAACGCGTTCCGGCTAATTCAGAAATTTATTGCAGGACGATTTGAAATTCGAAGTATGTAGAATGCACAAAGTGTTTGAGGAGATTGACGATGGGATCAGCGAAGAAAACGATCAGCTACCGTTACGATGCCAATCGGAATCGGACACTGATGATCGATCCTGATGGTGGTCGGACGACATACTCTTACGATGCTCTCAATCGGATCAGCTCGCTGATCAATCCGCAGGGAGAACGAACGACCTACGCCTACGATGCCAAAGGTCGTCGCACGGTCAAGAAACTTGCGAACGGAACGCGTGCTTCATTCACCTACGACGCAGCGAACCGAATCACCACACTCGCCAACCTGAAGAGTGACAACACGGTCATCTCGAAGTTCGATTACAAGTACGATAACGTCGGCAATCGCACGGAAGTCGCAGAAGCCGATGGCAGCCGGGTCACGTGGTCTTATGATGCCACTTATCAACTGACTGCTGAACACCGCACCGGGACTGTTCCGTATCGCAATACGTTCACCTACGACAGCGTGGGTAATCGCCTCGTCAAAAACGAAAGCGGTAGCAGAACCACCTACAGCTACGACGCAGCCAATCAATTAGAAACCAGCTTCGACGCCAGTGGAATCACCACCTACACATTCGACGCCGATGGCAACCAACAACTCGTTCAAGCCCCCAATAACGACCGCACCACTACAACCTGGGACTACGAGAATAAAACAACTCTTGTTGAGCTACCGACCGGTATCCGCAACACCATGTCGTATGAACCAGACGGGTTAAGAGTCAAACTCGAAGAATCAACCGGCACGAAAAAATTCATCTGGGACGATCAAAACTACCTCGCTGAGTCTGATGAGAACAACGACATCAACGTCGTCTACACCAACGAACCAAACTACTACGGCAACTTAGTTTCGCAATACCGAAAATCAGGAGCGGTTTGGGATCCAAGCTACTATCACTATGAAGCACTGGGATCAACCAGACAACTCACTGACAACACTGAAGTTATTACCGACACGTACCTCTACGACGTTTGGGGCAATGTTATCAATTCAAGTGGCTCGAAAGTGAATCCGTTTCAATTCACGGGTGATGTAGGCTATTACTTCGATGTTGATACTGAGAACCAATACATTCGGGCGAGAATTTATCGCCCAAACATCGGACGATGGCTGAGTATTGATCCACTATGGAGACGTTCAAAAAAATCCCCATATGTCAGTTTTGACAATTCAGGAGTTCTGAACACTGATCCATCTGGAAATATCACCGTAACTGGTATTACTCCACCTCACCCTGGTTGCTTTGATAACCAACCCAATATTGGAAAGATTGAATGTGGTGACACTGCATTATACGCCTGGCAGTTTTCGTTAAATGCTGATGCTCCTTGCGATGGATATATTATTCAAAAAGTCACTATAGGTTGTCGTGTGCAGCATTGTAGGCTCATCGAAAATAAACGTGATAAACCTATAGAAAACATTACTTATACTTACTACGAAGCATGGGAAGTTGCTTCTGGCTCGCGAGGTAATGTAGTTGATTGCGCGTCATTTGATGCGGATATGAATTGGTACGGTACAAAAGTTCAAGAAACTGAACTTAGGTTCTATTGTAAAAACAAAGAAAATGCGCCAAACGGAACAGGTGTGACTTCGAGCGAAGGCGGTGATGATGTCGTTGAGACTTGGTATCCAGGAGCAGTAAACCAAGCGAGTTATAAAAGAGTTGCTCCATGTAAGGTGTCATCAGGTCGTCTGCCACGAAAAGCAGGGGATCCTCCCAAGTTTTGGAATAGTAAACCAGTGGAAGTCGCTAAAATAAATCGAGATTTTTCTCTTGGTTTTGTTTGTTGTGATTGTGAACCAAGATTAGCTATCGCAGACGCTTCTCCACGAATTTAGCACCTGAAAGTTCAATCGAATTCTAGTTGACAATTGCAGGCATTTGAACGCCAAATGCATTTAATAAAAGAAGTCTTCTCATGATGAACATACTCAGATTTTTTTTAGTCTGTTCAGCCTGTCATCGAGCAATTGCTTGCGATGCAGTATTGAATTGTAATTCTAAGCAGCCAATTGACGTAGCAGTATCGAACTCATTGAAATCAGTTAAAAATGGCGATGAAATCGACATTGATCTTTTATATCACAACTACCCTGCTAAATCGCTTGAGACTATTTTGATCGAATCCAATATACACCGAGCAGTAATGGCTCAATGGAAAATTGCGATTAGCTCTCAACCAGTTAAGCAAGTCAGTGAACAAAATCTACAATCAATCCCAGGTGAAAAAATCCAACGATTTGTAGGTTTTGTGGAGGGTAGATTGCACATTGACTTGCCTGAATGGTGGGAAGAAACTGCGAATTCTGCTACTTCATCTGGGATAGACCGATCAATCAGCGTAGAAGTAAAAAAGAATCCTAAATGGCGAGCGGACAAGAAATCAGGTCTTATCTTACATCAAAATCTTGAGTCGGCAATTGCATCAAATTTACGTCTAGATGTTTTACTAAAGAATAGTCGCGAACAGTTTCAGCTAGACTTTAGCCAAGAAATACCTACAAAATTCTTGATCGATAATCCCTCAACGTGTGTGAACATTTCAAAGCAAGATGCTTTGTATGTGACCATCCATTCATCAATGGGGAAAAGGTATAAAATTTCAAAACACAATTTACTCGATGGAAAGTTAATGTGGAGCAGCTTTGTCTGGACAATGCCTGCTCCTCCCGGTGGGGGAAGTGGAATTCCTAGCCAAGGTCATTTTTCAGAGATTTTATTTACAGATGAAGTTGTGTATGTAGTGGGAGCGACTCCAGGTGGACAACAAGGAGTAATTTATATTGAAGGTTTCAATAGACTGAATGGTGATCCTCTTATTCGATTTAGTTCAGAATATTAAAGATTATATAACCCAAAAGCTCACTATTGAATCCATTAGTACTTATGCCAATTTTGAATAGGTGAGTCGATTTCAACAATCTAGATGAGCGAATTCATTTAATTCACTTTTTTATGTCCTCAGGGAATAGGATTAGTCGGGACATAAAGAAAGTCTTAGCTCACACGTATTTTAGGATCGCGGTATATGCGGAGATTGAGGTTGAATTTTCTATAAAGTGAAGACCAGACAATAATGAAACGTATCGCAATCATCTTTGATAACCATTTACGACCGGAGACGACGGGGGTGTATGTTCGTCGGGCATTGGGGGAGATGGTTCAGGCTGGAGTGTTGGAGTCGGTGGAGCATCTGTTACCGGCGGAGTTGGATCGTGTTGATCCGGGGCAGTTTGATTTGTTTTTGTATGTGGATGATGGGATTCAGAACAGGATTCGAGAAGACCTGCGACCAGCGGTCTGGTGGGGGATTGATTCGCATTTGGATTTTGAGCGTTGCCTCAAAATGGCTTCGTTGTGTGATGTTTCCTTTACTGCTCAACGGGATGGTGCTGAGAGGCTCCACTCAGCTGGTGTTCAGAACGTCTCGTGGTTGCCATTGGCCTGTGATCCAAAGATTCATGGTCGAATTGACGTTCCTCATCAATACGACATTGCATTCGTGGGACACGACTTCCCGGGGGAACGTCACCAGTTGTTGCAGGAAATTCAACAGCGGTATCCGAGCTCGTTCCTGGGGCAGCAGCATTATCTTAAAATGGCTGGGACCTACTCCGCTGCCAAAGTCGTTTTCAATCGGTCTCTCCGGAATGATATCAACATGCGAGTGTTCGAAGGACTTTGCAGTGGTGCATTGCTGATCACAAACAATCTCGCTGAGAATGGTCAGCAGGAACTGATTCAGGAAGGAATCCACTACGCAAGCTATCAGGATGCTGAGGAACTCTTTGACAAACTGAATTACTACTTGAACCACGATGAGATTCGTGAGCGAATTGCCCATACTGGCAGGCAGCATGTCTTGCAGCACCACACGTATCGTCATCGCGTCGAAACGTTACTTGAAAGCGTACAGAAACAACTGACTGCTGCACCAACATCAGTCCCCGTCAATCGCCCCGTTGCACAATCGAGCCTTCCCAAGAAAGAAGAGTTCTATTTCGAATTTGACCGTCCGGATGTGCAGGCACTGGTTCCCACCTCAGCAGAGCGAATCCTCGATGTCGGTTGCGGTGGAGGACGATTGGGAGAGTCTCTCAAGCAGCGGCAACGCTGTGAAGTCATTGGCATCGAGCGTGATCCAGCCGCAGCTCAGAGAGCAGGACAGCGTCTGGATCAGGTTGTTCAGGGGGACATGACAACCGATGAGATTGAGTTTCCGGAAAACAGTTTTGATTGCATCATCTGTGCGGATGTCTTGGAACATATGCGGAATCCGGAAGCAGTCCTCAGAAAGCTCCGCACCTGGCTGAAACCTGACTGTCACCTTGTGACCTCTCTTCCGAATGTCCGCAACCATACTGTTGTCCGTTCGTTACTGGCTGGGAACTGGACGTATGAGCCAGCCGGGCTACTCGATGAAGATCATGTCCGGTTCTTTACCAGGAGAGAGATTCAGAAGCTGTTGTTCCGCACAGGCTTCAAGGTCGATGAAATGCGAGCGGTTGGTGGTGATGGCTATCAGCAATGGGTTGAACAAGGTCGTTCGCTGCAACTCTCTATTGGACCGTTTCAGTTGTGCGCCAGTTCCGTGGAAGAAGCGGAAGAGTTCTTTGCCTATCAATATCTCACGCGTTCTGTCCCACAAAGTCGTGACTCCCCTTCTCTCACATCGATTGTCATCGTCACGCACAACCAGATTTCGTACACCAAAGAATGCCTGGAGAGCATTCGGATGCGGACGAATGTCCCGTTTGAGTTGATTGTGGTTGACAATGGCTCCACCGATCAAACTGTTGAGTACCTGAGAGGATGTGCTGATGTGCGGTTGATCGAGAATACTGAGAATCGAGGATTTCCGGCGGCTGCCAATCAGGGGATTGCAGTCGCATCGGGAGACCAGATACTTCTCTTGAACAATGACACACTTGTCACGACAGGTTGGTTGACGCGGATGCTTGATGCACTCCATTCGAGTGACGCAGTTGGCCTTGTGGGTCCACTCTCGAACAACATCAGCGGACAGCAGCAGATCGAAGTCAGCTATGACGACCTGGCACAATTGGATGGGTTTGCGTGGGATCTGAGTCAACGACAGAGAAACGTCCGTATTCCGACAGATCGTCTGGTAGGGTTTTGTTTCTTATTCAAACGCGAAGTTCTCGATAGCATCGGCCTCCTGGATGAACAGTTTGGGGTTGGGAACTTTGAAGATGATGATTTCTGCCGCCGTGCTGCAGACGCAGGTTACAAATGCCTGATCGCGACAGATTCCTTCGTCCATCACTTCGGCAGCGTGACATTCAAAGCGAGTGGTGTTGATTTTGGGAGTCTGTTACGCACAAACCAGGAAAAATATGATCAAAAATGGGGACCCCAACAGCCTCACCAACCTCCCCGAAGAATTGGAGTGAATCAACCTTCGATTCGCCGTTCTCAACGTCCAAAGTTTCTGTGTGAGGAGACAGAAGAGGGCGCTTTAGTGCTCCATGAGAATCGGGTTGTTCTTTCAGCCTGCCTGATCGTGCGGGATAATGAAAGCACGATTCGACCGTGTCTCGAAACACTCGCGCCCTGGGTGGACGAAGTGGTTGTCGTCGATACTGGCTCCACGGACCGGACACCGGACATCTGCGAAGAGCTGGGAGCCAGAGTTTATCACTGGCCATGGTGTGATGACTTTGCAGCAGCGCGGAATGAGTCGTTGAAGTATGCACGCGGAGAATGGATCTTCTGGATGGACTCGGACGACACGCTTCCCAAAGAGTGCGGACAGCATCTTCAAGAACTGGCACTGGGAGCACACAAGGACAACACGCTCGGTTACGTATTGCAGGTCCACTGCCCTGGACAGGAGCCAACCGATGTGACTGTTGTCGACCACATCAAACTGTTCCGCAACCGTCCCGATCTCAACTTCGAATTCCGCATTCATGAGCAAATCCTGCCATCAATTCGCCGTGCTGGTGGCGAAGTCGAATTCACCGATATTCACGTGATTCATTCCGGAGCCACCAAAGACGCCGCCGGTCGTGCCAGAAAGCTGGAAAGAGACTTCCGGTTGCTCCACCTTGAAAACCAGGAACGCCCCAACCACCCGTTCACCCTCTTCAATTTGGGAATGACCCACGCCGACTGCGGCCAACATGAAGAAGCGATTCAGGCACTGAACCACTGCATCCAAGTCTCAGGCAACGGAGAATCTCACTTAAGAAAAGCCTATGCACTTCTGGTAAGCAGTCAGACACAATCCAATCAGCAACAGCAAGCCCTTCAAACATGTTCATCCGCTCTCAATCTGTTCCCCGGAGACAAAGAACTCCTCTTCCGACGAGCGATGCTCGAACACCAAACAGGCCAACTGAACGCCGCAGTTGAGACATATAACCAGATCCTCAAAGAACCAACAGGCCGCCATTTCACCAGTATCGATACCGGAATCTCCAGCCACAAAGCAAGACATAATTTGGCGATTGTTTACGAAGACATGAATCGTTTTGATGACGCCTTATTTCAATGGAATCAAATCATTCGGGGAAGACCTGATTATGATCCGGCAGTGAAGGCAATTCGAAGGCTTGAGGAACACACCCTTCTGAGTTAAGGCTTCTCAAGAATAAAGAGTTCATCCTGTAGAACACAACTTTTTCAATGATCAGTTAGGCAAGTGAATTATTTTCACATTTATAAATTTGAGAAGGAGTAATTACATGGCAAATTCAAATCCCGCTTGCCGAGCACCATCATGCGGAGACTGGTGCTTGAGCCATGGGCATTCGCTCCCATCATGTGATCTACCTCCGTATGCAACCCATTATACTTTTGGACCATTCGGGACGCCTCCTTCAGGAGCTTGCTATCCAGATGCTCCTATGATTGCTCTCGACTCTGCGACTTGTAAGTGGGTAGAAGGGGATATTGTCTTCGACCTTGAAAATGGGATTCTCATTTATTCATTAGGAGATTATCCAGAATACACCCTGATTTGGGCGACCGGTCCAGATTTTGATCCTCTTTGTCCTTCTTTCATGGTCTACGACAAGGACCACCCGCTGAACAATCCTCCTCCTGATTGCGATGTCGTTGAAGTCTTGTGCTGCTCACCATCATCAGTCTGTTGCGACAACATCGATCACCGTCCTGAATCAATGCCGAACACTCTCTACGGCACTCTCGATTACTGCTGTGGGACTAACCAGCACTTATTTCATTCATTTGAAATGGTCTGGAACGAATCGACTGGAAAATGGGAGAGTGAATCATTTTCGCTGTGCAACGCAACTATTGAGGTCAGTATTTGGTGTGCTTGTGGCACACTAGAAGGTTGTACAGGCGGGGCAGTCCCCTGTTACCCAGTTACTTTTTTGGTGGACAATTTTAGTGTCACCACCAACCAGGATCTTGAGTGTAGTTGTTACCCCTTCCAGACAACGTACGACGTTAATTGGTATCCATGCTCAGTAGATTATTTGCAGTCTGTCACATTAACGGTCACCGAGTAGTCAGGATAGGAAAAATCATGAATGATGACGATGAGGAAGTCAATAACAACAAAAATTTTCTTGTTGGTCGTATGTTACAAATCGCATCGGGTGAATCAAATTTGCCCATTACGACAGTCCTCCAATATCGCAATCTTTGGGAGAATCAAGGTTACGTACTTCCCCCATTGGATGTCGAAAATGAGATACATGTTCAGTCACTTCACTCTTTTCGGAAATCATCACCTCGGAGACAACATCACGTTCGATCTACAAATGGATATGGACCTGGGTCTCAGTTGTTAAAGCTTTATTCGAATGCAGGTGTTCCACACTGTCAGTCCTGTTTTTCACTAGCTGCAAAAATGGATGCATGGGGAGTACAAGAATGCAAAGAACGTATCGACGAGATCGTTAATGACATTCTACCACGAGCGAAAAGCTGGTTAGTAAACAATAAACCGTGGGTTCAGAAACTACTTGCCGGAGTGGGAGTTGAGGAGAGTGCACTCCGTGTGAGGCTCAGAAGAGATGTCACCAGAGCAATTGAGAATGCAGCACTCGCAACTCCCAAAGCCGTGGAGGGATTGCAGAAAGGACGAACAGGATTTCGACCAAAAGATTGGGCGGTCGCTTTTAACCCCGGAGTAACGCTGCCTCAATTTATTACAAATGAACAATTTGCATCTGACACGTTGAAATTGGTGTCAATGCTTCCTCCGAACATCACTGCAGTCGCGGGAGTTGCTCGTTCGGGATTACACCCCGCAACAATGATTTCAATGATGTTGCATGTTCCGTTAATAGTCATTCGTCACCATCAAGCAGACTGGCTTCCAGCTGGAAATGGATGGAGACTCAATGAAGGTCGTCCGGTACAGGATGGAATCACTCTCGTTGTTGATGATACGACGATGACGGGGAATAGTCTGCAACGTACAAAGCATGTAATTACTGATATGCCGGGACCAAAAATGTACGCCGCGATATATGTCAATCCAGCTGCAAAAGCAAAACCGGATTTGTGGGCAGTTGATCTCCCATGGCCCCACTTATTGCAGTGGAATCTTTTCAATTCTGTAATGATGGATTCCTGCGCATTCGATTTTGATGGAGTTCTCTGCCACGACTGTCCAAGCTCCGATGACGACGATGGTCCTCGTTACGATGAATTTTTACGCAATGCAACACCTCGACATCTCATTCGTAAACGGAAAATTCAACTTATTGTTACAGCTCGCCTTGAAAAGTACCGCGAGCAAACCATGGACTGGCTCGACCGCTGGGGAATTGCAGTGGATCAATTGGTAATGGGACCATGGAAGAGCCTCCAAGAGCGCAGATTGGATGACGTAGCGGCATTTAAAGCGAATGCTCTGAAAAAATGGTTCGCGACGGATGCGAAAATTCGCCCCAAAATCTTTATTGAAAGTGATCCACGGCAGGCACAGCGGATCGCGAATTTAACTGGTGGTCTCGTTGCATGCCCGAACGGACAGTGTTTTCGAGGAGGGGAGTCATGAGGCTACTTTCACAAGAGCACTTTTCCGTTATTTTTGAACCGCTACGGGGGAAACGAGTTTCTTTGATTGACGGGAGAGGAAATGCCGGAGACGAAATCATTCATGCTGCAACCCGGCAACTCCTTCGGGAATTCGAAGTTGAGTGGAGGACTGTCAACCCTTTTTGGGATCCGATCGATACAGAGGTTATTCTAATTTATGGCGGAGGGAGCATGGGGGGGCCTTGGCCACACGCAAATGCGTTGAGAATTGCTGCCCTGAATACAGGAATCCCCTGCGTTGTTTTGCCTCAATCGTTCATCAAGCCCGAGGAAATGCCCTATAAAAAAGTTTTCGTGCGTGAACGAGCCAGTCTATCATATTGTCCGACTGGTATCTTAGCTCCCGACCTCGCATTGGGATATGAATTCCCAGAAGTGCAGCCAGCTGAACATGAGCGAGGAGTCTTTCTGCGTATGTGGCACAGTGCATTTCCTGCACTCCCAAAGGTTGACCCATGTGTCCATTGCCACACAGCTGGGCAGTATATTCACTTCGCAGCTAAATACAATCACATTATCACAGATCGTTTGCATCTGGCGATTACGATGCTGGGGATTGGTCGGAGGGTGACCCTCTTACCATCTGATTACCACAAGAACAGATCGATGTGGGAGACGTGGCTTAAAAAACTTGGTTGCGAATGGGCAAACCGTCCGGAGCATGCAGCATGAAGACATATCAGATTCTGATAAAAAGTTTTCGCCGTTTTGATGCACTTGAAAGGTGTGTGGATTCAATTGTGCAGTATTACCCCGACGCATCCATCGTGATCGCAGACGATTCATTTGAATTGATTCCTGGGAGAATACCAAGAACTGTTCAACGTCTTCAGGGGATGAGGCAAGTCCAGTGGGTTCAGATGCCATTCGATTCTGGGTTGTCAGCGGGCAGAAATCGAATGGTTGAATTAGCTGACTCAGAGAGGCTCATTCTTTTTGACGATGATTTCGTAGTGAATGAAGAGACTCAGTTGGAAAACCTTTTAAAGCTCCTAGATGTTTCAGATTTAGCTGCAGGAGTCCTTAGAGACAGGGGGAAACTCTTGGGAGTTCCAGGAGTCTTTTCGATCTGTGATGGTGAACTCACGATAACTTCTACAAACAGTCAATGGAGTGAGTACGAGGGGATTTCCTATCGGAAAACAGATATGGCATTGAATTTTTTTGCAGCTCGCAAGTGCACACTTTTGAAACATCCGTGGGACACACGTTTCAAAATCACAGGGGAGCATCTGGATTTTTTTCTCTCCCTTTGGAAAGCTGGGATTCGTGTTGTCACCACACCTGACTCTATCATTAAACATGAACGCTCTCACTCAGCTGACTATTTGAAATACCGCTGTCGACAAGCCGCCTTCCGACCACTTGTTGCCCAAAAATGGGGGTTAAAACGCCTCCCAATATACTCTCCTTACATAGAGGAATTGACATGATTCCACCTCAGGTTTGGGTGATCGGATTCCCACGTTGTGGAACCGTCAGCCTATGTGATGCACTGACAATTTTAGGTTGGACGCCACTTCATAATCCCAGGCATTGGGACATGCTCGAGGGTTACAATGCAGCAGCAGATGTCTTTATCACGGCACATTGGAGGGAACTCTTCGAGATGTTCCCGGATGATAAATTCATTTTGAATACACGCGATTTGGAGAGCTGGTTGCAAAGCCTGCAGAGGATCCCAGGATTTTGGAAATCACGACTCCTCTACGATCGGTATCACCGCCTGAAGGTCTATGGGACAGAGGACGTCTCCGATCATCAAACGTTAACGAGCATTTGGGAAGAACATCATCGGGAAGTTTCAGCAACGATTCCATCTGACCAGCTGTTGAAACTTTCTCTCCCTTTCAGCTGGAAGCCACTATGCGAATTCCTGCAGGTTCCAACACCCGATCAACCATTTCCCTGGAAAAACAAAAAAACGCATTCTGATGCTGTCATTCGTCGAGTTACGCAACAAATGTAGCTGGCGTCAGACTGCTCAAGTCGCGCACGATAGTTGGCTTCGTCAAATTGAGGCAGGTGCAGCGGCTGAGTGTACACGACATTTTAAACGAGAAAGTTCCCCGAGGATCTCGGAGACATCCGACAGAACCTCAAATTGAAAATGAACCTCAAACTGAATCCGTCAGGAGACAGTCACAGAGACCGCATCCTTTGAAAGGAGTACTGCGAATGTCACAAACGCAAACTAATGCACGATATTGTGATTGCCAGACCCCGCCTCCCTACGCGAACTCAGGGGCTGGAAATTCAGCACTGACAATTCTCCCTGATCCGTCTTCTTGTGGTTGCGACGACTGTGGTACGTCCGGACAACAGGAACCCTTGATCTCACCGGACTGTCCACCACCAGGCTGTGGTTGTCCAAGTGGCTCGGCTGCAGGGGGAGGGGGTTCGGGAGGGCCTGCTCCGGTTTTGAACATGGCACCGTCCGACTTTCTGCAACTTCAGTCAAACGTTCAGAGCATCATTCAACCGACACTCTCACAATCAACCGGTCATGGGATGGAGATCAATCCTTCGACTGGAAATTTGAGTCTGGAGTTCTCTGTTCCACAACCAATCTTTTCGTTGGTCTCTCCAAAGTTTGTTTACAATTCGGTCGCGTCCAATCAGGCAATTCAATACGGCAGCGGGATTGCAGATCTCTATAACCCTACGATTGATGTTGTAGATGCCTCGACAGTGTTGTTAGTGAATGGTCGCGGTAACCCTTACCTTTACAGCGATGTTGATGGAAGCGGACTGTATGCTGCTCCTCCAGGAGCTGCAAATTCGCTCGTTGAACAGTACGGAGGTGGCTGGACGGAAATCCAACCGGATGGCCTGCAACGAGAGTACGACGAGTTAGGAGACCTGCGACAACTTGTCAGTCCCGCAGGAGATGTCTGGACATTGACTCACGATGGTGACGTCATCGAATCAATCACCGATCCGTTCGGAAATCGTCTCACCTACCTGTACGATTACCCCTATGGAGTTGGAGAAACATTGAAAGCCATTGTGGATCCTCTACAGCGGCGGACGACGTTCACCATTGATGGAAACGACAACTTAACCGGTGTTCTCTATCCCGATTTAAGCCGACTCACAATGGCCTATGACAGTAACCATTGCTTGACGACTCGCATTGATCAGGAGGGGCATCGCACATCAGTGACCTATGACAGCTTGCGTCGAGTGACCTCTGTCACGCTCCCCACAGGTGCACGAACCACTTATTCCTATGGAGACCAAAACACACAGCTTCACCCAACCGGTGGCCGTTCTACCATTCTTTTCGACGAAGCTGACAACGTGCAGGGTGTTGTGAATCCGCTCGGTGACCGGACCACCTGGATCTGGGACTTCGGACAAGTGTCCGCTGTCGTAAATGCCAGTGGAAATCGAACATCGTTCACATACAGTACGCTTCCCAATCGAACCGTTGATCTTGAGTCCGTCACAAATCCGCTGAGTGAACGCACAACTATTCTGTACGATAGTAATTCGCAGTTGAGTGCTTTTGTCACGCCTGATGGTGGGCGAAGAACATACCTCTGGGATGGTCAGCAGAATCGGATTGCGTTCATTGATCCACTCAATCAAAGGTCCACGTCAACCTATGATGCCTACGGCCAACTGACGGCGAACGTTGATCCTTTGGGAAATCGTTTTTCGAATATTTATGACGGAAACGGTCTGCTGCTGGCGTCAGAAACAGCACTGGGCGAGAGAACATCCTATCTGTACGACACCTATCAGCGGTTGCGAACTCTGGTGAATCCTCTGAATCAACGCACAACATATCAGCTCGACATTCTCGGGCGAGTTGACTCAATCACAAATCCAATCGGAGCACGGACAACCTACATCCGTGACGACGAAGGTGAGGTCATTGCGACAATCAACCCGCTGGGCAATCGGACCACTTTGGTTCACGACAGCGCAGGCCAGCTTTCGGCACAGATCAACCCTCTGGGAGCACGTACCAGTTTCGCGTACGATCTCTCGGGAAACCGAATTCGTTCTGTCAATCCGCTTGGTGATATCACCACCACGGTCTATAACTCCAATCAGCAAACCATCGCACAGGTCGATCCACTCGGTCGACGTACTTCCCTGAGTTATAACGCTGCGGGGCTCCGGGTTTCCAGTACCGATCCTGCAGGCAATATCACCACAACCGTATACGACGCTGCGGGACGTCCCATTGGAACAGAGAATCCGTTCGGAGAGCGTACGACTTACACGTACAGCGTGACCGGCAATCGCGTCAACACGATCAATCCGTTGGAAGATGTCACCACCACGACCTACGATGCCAACAATCGACCTGTGGCCCACATTAACCCACTGAACAATCGCACGACCACCGTCTACGATGCCGCCGGGAATACCATCGCATCCATCAACCCTCTGGGGGCACGCACAACGAGCGTCTACAACGCCAATCGCCAGCAGGTTGCGCAGATCAACGCGTTAGGAAATCGGACGACCACACTCTACAACGCTGCCGGTCAACATATCAGTTCGGTCACCCCACTCGGTAACCGCTCCACTACACTTTACGATGCAGCCAGCCACCCCATCGCTCAAATCAACGCCCTCGGCAACCGCTCCACAACACTGTACGATACTGCAAGCCAGGCAATCGCTTCGATCAATCCACTGGGGTATCGTTCGACCACCATTTACGACGATGCCGGTCGCTCCATCGCACAGATCAATCCGCTTGGTGATCGCTCAACATCAATCTACAACGCAGCAAGTCAACCCGTTGCCTCAATCGATCCTCTCGGCAATCGTTCCACCACAATCTACAACACAGCCGGTCAACCTGTCGCCAACATCAATGCACGCGGTTACCGCAGTACAACGATCTACGATTCAGCGGGAAGAAATCTGGCTCAGGTGAATGCTGTGGGTGATCGCACAACCTCGGTTTATGACAAAAATCGAGTCGTCGCGAACATCGATGCTCGCAATAACCGAACAACCAGTGTTTGTGACGATGCAGGACGGACGATTGCATCAATCAATGCCCTTGGTGAACGCTACACATCGATCTACAACGCAGCCAGTCAAACTATTGCTTCTGTTGATCCGCTGAATGATCGTACCACCAATGTCTATGACACTGCTGGGCAATCGATTGCGAATATCGACTCACTTGGTAAGCGAACAACCTCGATGTATGACGATCTGGGACAACTCAAGGCGACACTCGACGCCGATGGGAATCGCACCACTTCAGTCTACGATGCCGATCAGCGTATGGTCTCTGAAATCAATTCGCTAGGAAACCGAACAACAACTGTCTACAACGAAGCTGGTCAAACGGCTGCTCTTGTCGATTCGAAAGCAAATCGCTACTCGTTCACTTATGACTCCAATGGACAGCAAACTCAGCAGATCGATCCACTGAACCGTCGCACAACATCAGCTTATGACGCTGCTGGACGACAATCGCTGCGAATTGATGCTCGCGGCAATCGCACGACTTACAGCTACGATGCGAACAGTCAGCTGATAGATCGACGTTATCCTGATGGCTCACGAGCGACATTTGCTTATGACGCTGTTGGCAATCGAACACTCAAGGATATTACTGCTGTTACGGTCACTGTCGTTTACGACGAACTGAATACCTCGGAATCAGTTTCCACCGAATTCAAGGTTTAATTTACGAAATTTATTTTGGATCACGATTCTCACCATTTACAATTATTGTTGAAGGAGTTCAGAGATGGGATCAGCGAAGAAAACGATCAGCTACCGCTACGATGCTAATCGGAATCGGACACTGATGATCGATCCTGATGGTGGTCGGACGACATACTCTTACGATGCCCTCAATCGGATCACTTCGCTGATCAATCCTCAGGGAGAGCGAACGACCTACGCCTACGATGCCAAAGGTCGTCGCACGGTCAAGAAACTTGCCAACGGCGCACGTGCTTCATTCACCTACGATGCAGCGAACAGAATCACCACACTTGCGAATTTGAAGAGTGACAACACGGTCATCTCGAAGTTTGATTACAAGTACGACAATGTTGGTAACCGTACCGAAGTCGCAGAAGCCGATGGCAGTCGGGTCACATGGTCTTATGATGCCACTTATCAACTGACCGCAGAACACCGTACGGGGACAGTTCCGTATCGTAACACGTTCACCTATGACAGCGTGGGCAACCGTCTCCTCAAAAACGAAACCGGAGTCCGAACCACCTACAGCTACGACGCAGCGAATCAATTAGAAACCAGCATTGACGCCAGCGGAACCACCACCTACACATTCGACGCCGATGGCAACCAACAACTCGTCCAAGCCCCCAACAACGACCGCACCACGACCACCTGGGACTACGAAAACAAGACGACCCTCGTTGAGTTACCCACAGGTATCCGTAACACCATGGCGTATGAACCGGACGGGTTAAGAGTCAAGCTCGAAGAGTCCGCCGGAACCAAGAAATTCATCTGGGACGATCAAAACTACCTCGCTGAATCCGACGAGAATGACGACATCAATGTCGTCTACACCAACGAACCAAACTATTACGGAAATCTGGTCTCTCAATACCGCAAATCAGGAGCAGTCTGGACACCAAGTTACTACCACTATGAAGCACTCGGCTCGACCAGAGAACTTACTGACAATTCAGAAGCTGTCACCGACAATTATATTTACGACGCCTGGGGCTACGTCATCTCATCGAGCGGCACAACCATCATCCCGTTTCAATTTACTGGAAATGTTGGATATCACTTCGATGTTGATACTGAGATTCAATACATCCGAGCCAGAACTTACTTAGCATCTATTGCTAGATGGGGGGCTGTTGATTTGCTCTGGCGAGAGCAATCCACGATTAACCCTTACTTATTCGGAAGTAACTCCCCAGTTATGCAGATTGATCCATCAGGATTCTTGCCTAAAAGTTGTATTCCAGATTGTGGAGCTAAATGTGGTCCAGATGTTGGAAAAAGACTGAGGGCCACCATGGAATTAGCAATTCAAACTTGGTGTAGAACACCACAGTGGAAGAAACTTTTCTGGTGCTCTAATCCATCGACATGGCTAAGCTGGGACCTAGGGGCCGAATGTCGAGCACCAGAAGTGCCTGGACATAGTGAATGCGGTGCTTGTCACATTGGAACTTCGCCAAACATTCAGACATGTGTGAAGGTGTATGGTTACAAACATAATGAATGGTCGGTCAATTATATGTTATGGGGAGTAATGTCGAGATTGTGTGGAATGAAGCTAGGAACTGCGTATTTGTTTACATCGCTACATAAGCACGCAAAATATTTAGCTGGTACTTCTGAGTGTGGTCACGAACTTACCGATACGCTGCAAAAATGGATTTATACAGGGTACATGTTTCCAGGATCTGGAGGTGGTCATCAATTGTGTCAAGCGAAAAGGAATCCGATTTCAAGAAATATGCCCAGTTACAATGACCCAATGTTTGATGGTTGCAGCGATTGTCCCTCAGACGATTATCCAGATGATGACAAGCCATGTAGGTTTCGTTGGTTTAATAACAACGATGTAGAGCCATCATCAGGTTCTGAATGGCCGGAAAGAATACTCCTTTACAGTGATTGAAAGCATATGCGAGAAAAATTTGAAACCTTTGTCCATACTAACAGGCTTCCAACGGCAATGGTTACGCTTTTTTTATTTGTAAGTCTAATTCACATGGCAACTTCAGGTTACCGCGCATCAAGCATGAGATTTCACCGCAGAGAGGTTGAGCTTGTTGTTAGAGCCGCAAGAAAAATCGCAAATAAACTAGACAACAACACTTTACCTGCATCACTTGATGGTGAAAAAGTGCGGTTTCTTGGCGACGAAATTTATTGTTCATATACAGATTCATATTTTATTTGGAAAACCAAGAATGAGAATCTTTCTGGAATTCCAGTCGTTAGCCACGCTGGTGAACAGGTAATGTTTTACGCGTGTTCTTCAACTTCTAGCCGTCATGGAAGACGGTGGTTTGTGTTTTCCGATCCTGTCGGTCCAATATTACTTAATGATTCAGAGATTGATTGGGAATTGCAAACACGTCGAAATAATTAGTACATCAAATCATGCGTCTAAAGTTGTTTGGAAACTTCAAAGTTGAATAATAATGGAACGTATTGCTGTCATTTACGACGATCAACCTCGACCGGAAACGACTGGTCTCTATTGCCGACGGGCAATGGGGGAGTTGGTACGCGAAGGGCCGCTGAAATCTGTAGAGCATCTGTTGCCGAGTGAGCTGGAACGTGTTTCTCCAGGTCAGTTTGATTTGTATCTCTATATCGACGATGGAACGCAACAAATATTTCGAGACGACCTGAGACCAGCGGCTTGGTGGGGGATTGATAGTCATCTTGATTTTGAGCGATGTCTGAAAATGTCCTCTCTCTGCGACTTCACCTTCGCAGCTCAGAAAGATGGTGCAGAGCAGTTACAGCAAGAAGGAATGAAAAACGCACAATGGTTGCCATTAGCATGTGATCCACAGATTCATGGTCGGGTTCAAACCAATAAGCAATTCGATGTCGCTTTTGTCGGCCACATCTTTCCTGGTGAACGTCAGGAACTCCTGGAACAGATTGCAGCCCGCTATCCCAACTCATTCATTGGGCAACAGAACTTCCTCAAAATGGCGGAGACGTACTCCGCCTCCCGCGTGGTCTTCAACCGCAGCATTCGCAACGACATCAACATGCGAGTCTTTGAGGGACTTTGTAGTGGCTCGCTCTTACTCACCAATGATCTGTCTGCCAATGGTCCGGCTGAACTGATCCAGGAAGGAGTCCATTACGCCAGCTACAGCGACACAGCAGAACTCTTCGACAAGCTGGTTTATTACCTCAACCATGACGAAGTACGAGAACGAATCGCCGGAGCTGGCAGGCAGCATGTCTTACAGCATCATACGTATCGTCATCGCATGGAAACGTTACTTCGCTCAGTTCAGCAACAACTGACTGCATCACCAACATCAATATCAGTAAACCAACCTGATCCTCAACCACCAATACCCCAGAAAGAAGCGTTCTATTTCGAGTTTGATCGGCCTGATGTGCAGTCACTCGTTCCAATCTCAGCAAAACGTATTCTCGATATCGGCTGTGGCGGGGGACGGATGGGAGAAGCTCTCAAACAGCGTCAGAACTGTGAAGTGATCGGTATTGAGCGTGATCCCATTGCTACCGAACGTGCAGAGGATTTATTCACCGACAATTGGTCGGTGGTTGAGCGTTGAACCACTTGGATTTGTGAACGGAGTTGACTTGTATGTTGCTTATTTTATTCCGAGCAGTAGAGATGCATCAGGATTGAGTCCTGTAGTTTGGCGCCCAACAGGATCGAGACCGCCACGCCCGGCGCCAAAGGATGACGGCTTTATTCCGCCTATTCCAGCTGGTGGAATTCCCAGACCACGTCCGATTCCAATTCCCGATTATCCTCCACCCGATTTCAGTGTGAATCCCAAATTGTACAACTGTGCTGGCCTTGCACTAAGGCAATATATTTTTATAGGCACAGCAGAGCGAACTATAGCTACGATTACTGGAATGGGAGGAGTAGAGGTTGAATGCACAGTTCAATGCAGCCCTTGCCAAGAAAAATGCTGGTTGTGGCAGACTGAACAGGTTGTTTATGAAATTCTCATCGATGCAAGCACAAATCAAATTTCGCGAGGACAGAAGATACGAAGTAAAAGCGGACCGAACTTTCACATTGTCTGCGGGGAAACGGGGATTGATGGGGCGGACCCCACTAGCTGTTGGTCAAAGAATGGACCTGCAAAAATTAATCGATTGCCTAAACCACCATTGGATTGGGCTCCAAAAGATGTCACAAGTGGGATCGGATACTTGAAGGGTGGTTACTACTTCGTAGACGAAAGATTGGTAAAGACCAGTTGCTTCTGCGTGGATATTGAGCCAAGGGAAATTCCGCCGCCTTTCCCAGCTGAAGATTTAGGACCACCTGTGTTTCCGGACATACCTCCTGGGCCAAACCCATTTCCCGTCCCACCAAAACCATTTCCCGTTCCTTGATCATGCAAACTTTGTTGAATAGGACTTGAAGTCTTAGGGCTAACTCTTCTACTGGATCCAATAAAATGAATGACGTTAGAGAAAAACTAGCTGGTCTTTTGGTGTTAATTAGTTCTACGTTCTATTCTCCTTTGTTGGCTGAAGACATGACAGAAGTGGTCGGCAATGGCTCGAGGATTCTAGAAATTTCGAATTTCACACCGCGAGACATTAGAACGCCGATATTAAAAAACGATTCGCACGGTTTTAGATGGATACCACTTCCTGGCATCGAAATATCACAGAAGAAAGAAGAAGTTCTTGCGATCTCAAAGAATTTTTGGTTCTCTCATGGACGCCTATATCGCAAAGGAATTGACGGTGCTTTATATCTGCTTGATATTGAGATCGACAATTCGCAAACTTCAACCATTGTTGCCGCAAGTCTTCCACTAATTAGCTTTCCTAAAAACTTCAAACCAGAAAATTATCGAGGACCGATCATATTTGTTGTAATGTTAGAGTTTGAAAATGAAACCGAGTTTCGGATGGGGGGGTGTTTGGAAGATGGTTCTGACATATATGCTCAGGTCACAACTGTTGTTAAAAGCAAAAAAATAACCGTCCGGCAGTACCTTGACTGCCTCCCCAAGTCCGGCCCTTTTGCAATTAAGTAGTTGACTAAAACTATATATTTCTATTGATCTATTGATAGGTTCAAAATTCAATTGAGACGGTTCGAATTTGGATTGTTCAATTCATCTCGTGTTCCTGTGCCCTGTCTTTGAATTTTTGATCCATGTGTTATGATGGTAGCAGTTGCCCTGGACTTGCCTGCTTTCTTGATCCACTTGTAATGCAAGTTTCCGGGTCTATTCGTTCCTTCTCTTGCGGGGAAGTTTCCCTCTCGACGTCATGTGCGACGCCTGTGCAAGCGCCTCTGGCGTTTCGTTGTTCAGCGCATTGTGCGGTCGATTTTCGTTGTAGTCCCTACGCCAATCATCCACTTTGGACTGTGCGTCTTCAAGACTTAAAAACCAATGCTCATTGAGGTAGTGATCTGCGCCAAAAAACTGTTCCATTCTTAGTGAGAAAATCTCTGTTAGAATCTGGTCGTCCATTTTGAAGAAAGATGACCATGAAGAAGAGTCAATTTACTGATCAGCAGATTGCATTTGCGATCAAGCAGGCGGAGAGTGGAACGCCAGTTGAAGAGGTTTGTCGCAAGCTGGGGATAAGCCAGCAGACGTTCTATCGATGGAAGAAGAAGTTTTCTGGACTCGGCACTGAAGAACTTCGCCAGCTGAAGTCTTTGGAGGAAGAAAACAAGCGTTTGAAGTCATTGGTTGCAGACCTGAGTTTGGACAAGCAGATCTTACAGGATGTCCTTTCAAAAAAGCTCTAAAGCCTGCCCGCCTTCGTGAATGTGTCGAAGGAGCTAAGTTGTGCTATCGAATCAGTGAGCGACGTGCTTGCGTTTTAGTTGGCTTGGCTCGTTCAAGCCATCGATATCAATCAACGAAGGATGAGCAGGTCGCCCTGCGAATGCGATTAAAGGAGTTGGCAGCCATTCGCGTTCACGACGGATATCGGCGACTTCATATTTTGCTTCGCCGAGAAGGTTGGGAGGTGAACGCGAAGCGAGTGTATCGGATCTACCGTGAAGAAATGCTGAGCTTGCGAACCAGGACTCCCAGGCGTCGAGTGAGTTGTCCGACACGGTCTGATCGACCAGAGGCGACTCGCATAAACGACTGCTGGGGGATGGATTTCATGTCTGATGAGCTCTTCGATGGCCGCCGAATTCGCCTGTTAACGATAGTCGATCACTTTACTCGCGAGAGTCTTGCGATCGAGGTTGGTCAGCGGCTAAGAGGCAAGGATGTTGTCTCGGTTTTAGTGCGTCTGGCTTGTGATCGCACGTTGCCAAAAACGATTCGTGTGGACAACGGTCCAGAGTTCACGTCGAAAGTTTTAGATCAATGGGCGTACGCCAATGGTGTGACACTCGACTTCAGTCGTCCCGGAAAACCTACGGATAATGCATTCATTGAGTCTTTCAATGGAAGCATCCGTGCTGAATGCCTCAATGAAAATTGGTTCTTATCTCTTGACGATGCGAAGGAGAAGACAGAAGCTTGGCGAGTTGACTACAACGAGCATCGACCTCACAGCGCTTTGGGAAACCTGGCCCCCAAAGAGTTCGCTTCATCTGGCCAGGCTAGCCTGACCAGATGAAACCATTGATTTTCTCATAAAGAATGGTTCAGAAAAGTGGAGTAGGTCATAAGAGCATTTTCATTCTTAGTCGTAGATCAGTTGATTGGGGGCAGCTCAACATCATTGGAATTTGTGCGTTTCGCATATGCGGGAGAGAGCCCCTAGTTGAAATTCAAAGTGATAATGTTAATTACGAAAAATCGAGCAGGGATTTCGGATCACTCAAGTGAATTTTGTTCGCGAACGAGTTCCACAATCTCTTCTCGAACTTCCAGTTTCAGAGAATTCCAACCGAGAACGACTTCCTGCAAATTGACGTCAGCGAACGTCGCTTGAAGACACTGAATGCCATCCGAATGCAGCACATTTGCAGCATTGAACGCTTGGCATAATTCGCAAAAGCTGTCAGGCTCAGCACTTGAGTTCGAATCAGCAGGAGGTTCGAATCCCCCTCTCTCCGCTTTACAACATGCCTGCATGCCATAAGTAATTGGTATGCAGGCATTTGCTTTTTTCGGGCTGGTCAATTCTCGACGTTTGTGGTGTTTTGTGTCAGGAATGTTCTTCGCTCTCCTTTTTGGTGATGGTCGCTCGAGATGCGTTTTCCCGAAAGGATTTCGTAACTCCGATGATCACTGGGGCGTTTGACTTTTGGACAGGTCGCGGATCACTTTGCAGCGACTTCCCTTACTTGCAAAATCACCTATCCGGCGTCCCATGGTTAAATCCACGTTAATCCTCCGACTCTGCCGGTGAGGATTACAAAGGGTCTGCCAATTCCTGCGTGAGTAAAAGATGATCCTTCATGTGGATGGCCCAGTGCAGGGGGAAATAAGAGGATCGCCATGAAAGATTGGCAAAGTCAGTCGCTCGTGAAGTGGGGCTGTAAGTGTCACGTTGTGGTTGTACCAAAGTCTCGGCAGCGGGTGTTTTTGGGGAAACGTCGAAAGAAGATCGGCGAAATTTTGCGGGAACTGTGTCGACAAAAGGAGATTAGTTTGTTGAAAGGGAATGCTCAGCCAGGCCACATTCACATGTTGTTGAGCGTTCCGTCAAAGTATTCGATTGCGATGACGATCGGGTATTTGAAAGGGGAAAGTGCGATTCGTATTCATCGCGAGTTGGTGAAGACATATGGCACTTTATTTGGGACAAATTTCTGGTCTCGCGGCTATTGTGTGAGCACTGTTGGACTCGATGAAGCGATGATTAGTCGTTCGATTGAGGAGCAGGGGAAACATGAGCGTGATGAGGAACGTGGATTGTTTGACGAGGAAAACTAAACTTTAATTCAACGGCTCTTTTTAGAGGCCTTCTTCAAGCCATGTGTTCTACAGGTGGTTCTGCCTCAGTTTTAATGCTTGCCATGCTTATGAAGGCGGGGTTCATGAATTTTTAAACTGCTCCCACGTGGCAGCACGAAAGGATTCACATTGAATTTTCTCTGGATGTGATGGGTTTGCGTCTTGGTGATGATCAACATCACCACCGGGACCTGTACTGGAGCAAACCTGCTTGCGGCTCAACCGGCAGAATTCATATCGTTGACGATAAGAACCATTTCTATTTCATCGTGGTGCCCACCTGATGCTTTTTCCCTGGAACA
>NZ_JBLWTN010000016.1:0-130375 GCF_048270125.1 Thalassoglobus sp.
GCAAACCGTAATTTGTGTTGTGTGAACGTCTAATCCAACGTAAAACATAGTCGTCTCCTGAGATCGGGGTGGTGAAAAATTACAGTTCCACAATACCCGATTGACGGAGACTTCCTACATAGTTTCAAACTGCTCTAGTAAGAGCCACCTCCACTACCAGATCCACCGGACCCACCACGACCTCGGCCAGTTGTTCTCTTACGGAGGGAGCTTCGTTTGCGACCTCCACCAGGAGCTCCCATCATCCCCATATCCATACCATCCGCTCCGCCGTATCCACTACCGGGCTCACCACCTAGTAAGTCTCCATATTCACCCATTCCCTGAGCATCGAAAGCAGCAGTTTTGGCTTTCAACAGTCTGTCATACTGTTCCTTCTGGAATTCGATGTACTTCTTACTTTGCTCGTGAGCACTGGCCATACTTGTTCCATCGTACTCGACCAACTCTTCTTCATCAGTTTTGATCAAGACCTGACTTTCATTCCGGAAGTGATCCCGGTGTCCCCGTACCAAGTCGAGCCTCAAGGAGGGGTCGATACGTTCATTGTTGTGGAACCCGCGATCGATACGGATGTCTTCGATGACATCAACGAGGAAGCTGTCTGAACTGAAGGTGTAATCCTCCTCTTTCACTTCCTGACCAGCTGCATCGATAACCTGAGTTGCCACCTTATCAGCGACCGCCTGTCCCATACGGACTTCAAACGCTTTGTTCACCATGGTTCCGTACTTGGAATCCCAGAAGTAAACATCCATTTGAGCGGAAGGCAGCAAGCGAGTGCTCCCTTTGGGCTCGTTCACACGCGTCAGGAAAAACTCCATGTCATCAACAACAGTCACAGGCTTGGTGATATTACTCCAGTCAGTTGTCCGTTCTTCTCCTGCGACAACATGAGCGAGTCCACCCGCGTCAGCAATACGTTTTCCAAAGTTTGGATTTTTGAGTGTAAAGCGGACTCGGTAGCGATACGTTTTTCCGGGCTCGACGCCAAAATCAAAATACCTGAACAGAAGCAACTCTCCGTCGACGGAAGCACGTTGCATGATCCATTCGCGAATAAGTTGTTCTTGCTCTTTTGGATTTTCAGCATTCTTTGCCAACCGTTCCACAAGCTGTTCAAGTGGACTGTTGGGGTTGGTTGCAGTTGTTCGTCGGCCGCCACGTCCTCCGCTGCCTCGACCGCCAGAAGCACCCGGTTCCATTCCATAACCGCCAGCAGCTCCGCCTGCCCCGCCGTAACTTCCGCCCCCGTACCCGCCAGCTCCTCCGTAAATGTTTTCGGTCCCCATCAAGTCACCCTGGACGCCTCGCGAATCAAACTGGACTTGATTGAATCCACCGAGAGTGGCCTGTGAACGACTCACAGACTTCTTGCTCTTAACGGCTTCGAGAAGCAGAGCGTTGTTCATTTCCATTTCGACGTTCACCTGCTCAGGTGTGAGAACGAAGTTCTTAATCCGTTCATGTGTCGCCTGATTACGCCACATCCCTGAGATCCGAGCGGGCAACGGCATCGTGATCACACTATTTGTCACAACGCTGTTGACGACATCTGCCTCAAAATCAGAGACAGAATTCAAAACGTCGAGAGCAACTTGAATATCGACTTTCTCCCAGCCTTCTTCTCCTTCTGGCCAGGGATTCGGGCCTTTTTGTGCCATTTGGCGTTGTAGCTCAAAGTCTTTGATTTCAAACAGTGCGGCAGCTTGATGGTACGACAAATTTGTCGCGTCAGCAATTTTTGAAATCTGATCACGTAGTGGGAAAACGGCTCTGATGGATGTGAAGAAATATCCCTGTCCGTTCAGACGAGGAGCAGCCACTCCTCCGATGCCTGCGCCTCCCTCACCAAATTCTCCCATTGCTCCACCTCCCGGAGCACCATAACTTCCAGAAGGATCCATGACGGCAACCGCCAAGTCTTCATAACCACCTTCAAGTTCGCCACCAACACTCCCTGGCCCCACCATGCCGCTGGTCGTTTGCCGCTGACGAAGTTCGTCCAACATGTTCTCGTTATCGTCTTCTTTTTTATCGTCCGTGGTCGCTGCGATTTCGGTCCCTTCAGATTCGACATCCTCAGCAGGGCCAGCGAGACTGAGAAAAGCACGACCGGAAGTCGCAATGGCATCTTCCGGAGTTTTCAGCACCAGTTCCGTGACAGGCTCGTTCCGTCCGCGCGGGTCGACGATAGGAGCGACAGAACCTTCCAGCGGACGCGGGTCAACGCGAGCGTAGAGCGCCTGGTCGACACGACGGTCCGTACTGACGACCGGATACAGCTCTTTCTCCTCTTCGGGCCACCCATGATTTTGCAGGTTCTTTTCACCTGCTGTGACCTTCTGATTGATTTCGCCAGGAGTCTTTTTGTACGGAGACCATTTCGCGCTCACGAGTCCTATGAGTACGACAAGAATTACAACTCCGAAAATCGCCTTTTCGACGTGTTTCACTGCTGCTTTTTTAATGTCCAACTTCGCCATAATTCACCTCAACCTGTCCGGTTGTTGTACTTGAATTTCTCGTTGAAATGATCGTTATCGCAATTGACGAAACTACAGTTTCTCAAGTTCCGAGGAATTGACGTTTTCGTCTGTTGTTGACTCGGCAGCTTCCGGAGTCGCGTCCGCTGCTGCGGAATCGCTGTCACCGGAAACTGGTTCTTCTGTCGCTGCCGGGGCCAATTCTTCTGACGCAGCAGGATTGCCACCTTGCTGGTCGAGACCTCCCGAACTTGCGGATGGGTTATCAATTGCGTCAATAATAATTTGTGGCTGCTTGTACATCGTAATCACACCACACAGATCCAACTGAACCAAATTTGGATTTTGCATCGCTGCGTCTGCAAATGGTGGAAGGTTTTGAATCAGGTTTCCGACACCAGGGATTCCGGTCTTTGCACCGACTCCACCGAGTGCTCTATCTCCACCCCCATAACCAGATCCGCCTCCAAAAGCATCTGAAGCTGCGGGCCCAAAAGTCATCTCTTCGCCACTTCCAAAGCCGGGAAGAAAGCCGCCAGTAGTTCGTTTTTCACTGTAGTGTGGGTTCTTTCCAACATTATATCGAACAACACGTATCGGCCATTCGGAATCGGCAAGAGCGACAAGGAAGTCCGGAATTTTATCTTGCATAATGATGACGCTCATGTAGAAGCCACGCTCCAGGAATGGAGCATCCTCAGATTCAGCGATGTAACGCAATCGTGTCTGATTCTGCGCTCCACCTCCTCCGCCACTTCCTGGCCCCCCATAGGCCATATCATCTGCCCCTCCTCCTCCGCCGCCGCCATCGCCGCTGGAGTCCAAATCAGATCCAAACTCCTGAGCTGGGCTGAAAGAAATCGGAGCGACTTTCGTCCCGCCGGTTTGAGCTCCTCCACCGTAGCCACCTCCTTGAGCACCCGGTTCAGGACCAGTCATTGCTTCACCGTATCCGCCGCTTCCATCGCCGCCACCACCTGAACTACCACCAGTCAGGACGGGCTCTCCATCTCCCCCAACAAGTTGCAGAGTGTCGATTCGACGAAGAATAGCTTCGGTCGCTGAGTCTTTGTCTTCATTCAAACGAGCAACAGAGTCGAAGAGCAGACGCAACAGCCAGATGTCAATTTGTGCATTCCAAATTTGTTCGGAAGTGGGTCGCATCCGCCCAAAGTGAGCTTGTGGAATCGAAGCTGCCAGAATGACTTTTTGTTGCCAGGGAACATCCGCGGGCTTTGGTTGGGCGCCACCTCCGATCATGGGGCCACCACCAAGTCCGCGTGAGCCTTCCATTGGCATGACCGGTTCGACTCGAGCCTGCAAATCCTTCATCAGTTGCGGATAGGCAGCCTGATACGCCACGACTCCCCGGTAATCAAAATCTCCCAGGAACTTCTTAGGGAGATGGTTTCGAACGACATTTGGCCACGTCATTCGTTCCTGTTGTTTGTTCCAGATCCCGACAATCGATTGATCAACATTTTTCGTGTACGCTTCATTGATCTTCTTCAGACCTTGTTCGTACTTTTCATTGGCATCGTTGGTTCCGCCTGGGATACCGGAGAGAACACCATCGAGCGCCGTCTCGCGAGATTCCGTCGCTGCTTTGAGCTTGGAATTGGCTGAGAAAAAACCATACATCGCCAGCGGCAGCAGAAGTCCGGCAAGAATCCAGAAACGATTCTTGATAATAGGTTGTAGCTTATCCATTTGATTTCCTCGTCCGCGTTGACGATTCCCTCGAGTGATCTATGAGTTCAATTTGAATTCGAAATCAGAGCTATTCCTCTGAGTTATTCGACTGTCACCGGTTGCACATCGGCTGTGGGCTGATCGCCACCTTCCTGTGGAGTTTCCGCTTCTGGAGTCTCCTCTTCAGGAATTTCTCGTTCTTCTCTCGGAGTCGGCTTCCAGACAAACTGAATGGTAAAGTCTGTCCGGTTCAATTTCTTAACCTTGCCGCCAGGAGTCCCCGTCATCGGGAGACCTGCACCTCCGGGCTCCGCTCCACTCGGCTCGGCTCCGTATCCCAGATTCGCACCGGGGCTCCCACCAAACTGCTGCCGAGGATTTGCTTTGTCCAACACTCTGGAAGCCTGGGCACTTGGAGCCCCTCCATCAATTTGGAAATCTTCGATGGTCTTGCTGAAGCTAATAATTGTTGGGTGAGTGATCCCCATCCTGCGAACGTGTCGCTCTGGGAAACCATCTCTTTGAATGGTCGGTTGCTTGAGGTTCTTCAGGAATGTGTGCACCACATACTGAATGTCCTGACCTTCAATGATGTCATTGGGGTCATGATGCCAGTGTTGCCCGACGAACGTAATCAAGTAGCCTTCGCCGGAAGGCCCGGACTCTTTGTCTTCGGCAGTCATGAACTCTTTTTGTTCAGAGTTGAGTCCTTCGTACCACGATGCCAAGTCGGCCATTTTGTCGCTGGTCAAAGCAGACATGGAAATTCGATTTCTCAGGTTGATTTCATCCTGAGAGAACTCTTTCCCATCCGGATCTCGTGGCAGACAATCGAGAACGGCATTGTACATTTCCGTCCAGGTGTGGACATCGCGGCGTTTATCAATCAGGCTTTCGAGCCGTTCGCCCGTGCCTTTATACGTGTTGACTTCGCTCTCGTAATTGCTCCTCAGCCCAGAAACTTTCTGGCCAAACCCTTCCGCTTTCTTCTGTGCTTCTTCGAATTCTTTTGTATGGACCGTGCTGTACGACATCGCGTTAAGCGCGGTTGCCATGGAAAAACCAAGCAGCATGGAAGCTGCCGTGGCAGCGACCCAAGGCTTCTTCTTCTTCACCATGCGAGCGGTAGAAATTTCCGGTGGCAACAGCGAAGTTTGAATTCGAGAAATGCCGAGTGTTTGCAATGCCAGCCCGTAAGGAACTGCAAAACTCAAAATGTTTTCGGCAAACATTGGTGAGTTCAAGACGGCATCGCCGGAGAGTTCATTAAAGGTGTCTGGACGCTCCACTTCATATTGCAAGTTCTGTTGCAGGAATTTCTGCAGACCGGCAAGCTTGAAGCCGTTCCCTAAGCCGATCACTTTCACGACTTTGGCGGAGCGATTCACACTGGAGAAATAGCCGATGGAACGCTGGATTTCCGAGACATAGTCATTAAAGACTGGACGCAGTGCCTGGAAAACGGCACGTGGATCGGGAGCTTTCGTGGCGTTGCACTTCAGGTGCTCTGCCTTGGCGAAGCTCAGCTTCATCTCTTTTGTCAGAGCCCGCGTAAAGTGGTTCCCGCCAATGGGGACGTTTCGAATCCAGACATTGTACCCATTGGTGACCATGAGTGTGGTGTTGTCGCACCCCATGTCCATGACAATGTAATGGTCTTCGCCCGCATCCCCTTCGGTCTCTTTGCGGATCTTCATTTCGTCAACGCTGACGACGTTGTACAACGCCAGCGGAGCAATCTGGATCAGCTCGACTTCAACCTTCGCGTTCGAATAAGGTCGCAACTGCTGATAGATCTGATCACGTTTCATCGCGAACAGGCCGACCTCTGCATCCAGCAGGAAACCACCTTCTTCAGCACCGGCACCAAGTGGCTGATAATCCCAAATCACGTCTTCCAGGGGAAATGGAATTTGCTGACGTGCTTCGTACTTCACAATTTCATGAAGTTTGCCAGCTTCGACAGGTGGAAGCTGAATAAAGCGGGCCAGGGCAGATTGTCCAGGAACGCTGATCGCCACCAAATCCCCTTTGAGATCATTCCGGGCCAGGAATGTTTCCATTGCCTGCGGAACAATTTCTTCCGGGATTGCATCCGGCTGCGAAAGGATTTTTGGAAAGGGGATATAATCGAAAGCTTCTGCGACAATTTGGTCGGCCGATTCTATGTACCGGACTTTCAGTGCTTTGAGCCCAGCCTGACCAATGTCAATTCCCCAGGCGGCTTTTGCTTCTGCCATCGATGAATTCTCCGACAAACAAACGAAATGATTGTATACGCTTCGCGAATCGCGAAACATGATCTAATGCATCAACAGAAAATTATTGCTGTACGAGTGAACAGAATCAACAAGGAAGATTCGGATGATGTGATGAAAATGTCTACTGGAACAATTGTTCTGAACCGAACTGAAGTGATTGTTTCTCTTTAATTTAGGGAAAACAAACAGAACTCGCAAAGGAGAATCCATCAAAATCGACAATTCTGAAGGGACCACCGAGACGAGTCTTCCATCATTCTCGGCTCGAAAATGACCAGAAAACGGATGCGCCTCTTAAATAGACGAGTTCAAACGAGAAAAGTTCCAGAGAATTCGCTCAAGATTGCTGATCGCTTTTCTACTTATAGTTCATGTAGACGGCAGAACTCGGCTGGAAGGCAGAGTTCATTCAACCGGCTTCGGGTTGTGCCGGTAAATCAGAGACAACCACCTGCCGCGGATGAAAAAGCATTCCTGACAGAAGAGGTAGCGGTGAAAGTGACACGGCCCGTACTCCTTCACAATCCGACGAATTTACATCCTGCCGAATCGAAGTTCTGGAGCTCGCTACGACTTGGCACCACAAAGAGATCCCGACTTGTGATCTGAAACCTCCAGCCCATTCAAGGAGATTTGTCGGAACTAATGATTGATTGCGAAACTGATTCGCCACGACGCAGAGCACAGACACCAGCCCGAAAAATGCTACAGCCCCTCGGCACTGGTTCCTTCATCAGCAGTTTCGGTTTGATCGACGCTTTGGCCGATCTCCTCCCCAGCTGCTCCATGAAATTCTGCCCACCGTTCCCAGGCGTAGGTCCATTCCATCCACATACGCATGACCGACCACAAACTTCGCATCTTCTCGAGTTGCTCTGCGTTGAGACGAGTTTGATTTACGACAGAATCTTGAGCTGCCGCCTGCAAGCCCCAACGTTGAGAGAGTGACTTACAAATTCCATCAGCGGAAATGTCCGGCTCAGCATCATCACCAACCAGCCCGGCTGCCTCAGCTTTCACGAACAATTGAAACAACTCGTTTCTTGCCGGGTCGATTTCCAACGGTTTGCGGTTTAATTCGCAATTGGCGATGATCGCATCGACCTGGTCGATGATCTGTTGACCAAGAGTGTTTGATTCGCTTTGAACTTCAGACATCAGTAGCTGTTCATTTGGAGTACATGTAAGAGGTATCACCCCCCTTTTACGCCGTTTTCTGTAGAAATCAAGCGCTCCTAGCGAAGCTGCGACGAAAAAAGGAAGACCGATTCGACACTGAATCAGCGGCGAGTCTCCTGGAGACCCTGAATTAAGCAACTCACCAACAACCCCGGAAGCTCTCGTACGGTGAATCCTCTTGCCACCAGCCCAGATTACCAGCCTTAAGTACAAACCGACTACGATATTGCTGGCCTGTTCTCATGAGGCAAAACCGATGCAAGACTTTTTCTCAACCTTATGAACCTGTGATTTTCCAGTCCCTGATTCTTTAAGAACTTCACAAAATCCCTTTGAAACGTGACTCAACATCAACACAATCCCATGAGTCATGGAGGCGAAATACCATCTCGCCTCCATAATCAGCGATCCAAAACCAGCTGAGAACGCAGCGATATGTCGCCACAAGATATTCGTATGTCCGGATTTGAGTCCAGGAGCACTGTCGATGAGGCACTCGCCTGGATTGATAGGGCAGTTCAGGAAATTCCGGAGCAGGTCGAAGAAGTCTCCCTCGAATTGTCTCACGGACGGACTCTTGCGGAGAGAGTCGTTTCGCAAATCGATGTTCCCGGATTTGATCGATCTGCCATGGACGGGTACGCAGTCATCGCGGACGAAACAACAGGGGCAAGCGACTACAACCCCATTCGATTACAAGTCGTTGGCGACTCAATGCCGGGCAATGGTTATTCAGGCGAAATTCGCTCGGGACAAGCTGTACGAACGATGACAGGAGCGCCAATTCCGAGTGGAGCCACCGCTGTGGTTCCGGCGGAGTACACGGAAGCCGTGGGCGACAACGTTCTTGTCTCGCTGACTGTCGGGCAGTTCAAACATATCGGAAGGACAGGCGAAGATATTCGAATCGGGGCAACAGTTGTTGATGCCGGTCGCATCCTCAGGCCTCAGGATGTCGCGGTGATTGCCTCAATTGGACAAGCCAAAGTCAGTGTTCGGAAACAACCATTGGTTCGGGTGATCATCACCGGAAACGAACTCGTCAGACCAGGTGAGCAGAAGCGACCTCATCAGATCTACGAAGCCAATTCCTCGCTGTTGAGCGGTACAATTCCTCGCGACGGCGGAATTCTGGAATCTGTCCGCTTCATCGAGGATAGCGAGAGTGCCATTCGAAATGCTTTACTCGAACCGGGTGCCGACGTGATTCTCGTTTCTGGCGGTTCCAGCGTTGGCGCAGAAGATTTTGCTCCCGGACTGGTTGCCCAACTCGGTGAACTTCCCATTCATGGCGTGGCGATGCGGCCTTCGAGCCCAACAGGTCTCGGACGTATCAGCAATGCGATGGTTGTTTTATTGCCCGGTAATCCGGTCTCATGCTTGTGTGCTTATGATTTTTTCGCAGGTCGAGCGATTCGACAACTGGCAGGCCGGTCAAAAAGCTGGCCTTTTCGCACTATTGTACTGCCATTAGGTAGAAAGATTGCATCAGCCATCGGCAGAACGGACTATTGCCGTGTCCGAGTCGAAGCCGGAAAAGCGATCCCGCTGGCGATCAGCGGAGCCTCAATTCTTTCATCGACTACCCGAGCGGATGGTTTTGTCATCGTTCCGGCAGACTCTGAGGGGTTGCCGGCGGAAACACCGGTTACGGTACTGCTTTATAGCGAATTGTTTATGGCAAATTGAGCGATCAAGATTCTCTTGAATTTCTCTCGACGAGCTTGTTTGACTCGGAACAGTTGAATCATTAGGATTCGCGATTCGTCTGTTGACCGGCTGCATGCATGTTTTGCATGTCGTTTTTATTGTGAGGTGAACAGTTTTGAAACCAGGTTGGTGAGAACACTTTTGTTCAACCCCTCCGCAGAAAACGTCCTTTCTTGAACTGACAGGTGATGTAACTTGTCTGACATTCAATCGTTTGGGTAAATGCCCAAGAACTGTCCGAAAGCAGACAATCAAAGTTTTCGGAGTAGTTTTCATGACTTATCTGGAAGCCGACTCATTGAAGAACTCTCTTATTCTGAGAGACTGAATGCGGTTTTGGATAAGTTCTCAATGTCTGGAGAACAAAAGCGTGGCTGAAATTATCGTTAAAGACATTCTTGATGCTGGTGTTCACTTTGGTCACAAGACCAGTAAGTGGAACCCGAAAATGCGTCCGTATATCTACGGAAAACGCAACAACATCCATATCATTGACCTCAAAGAGACCATTCGTGGACTCGTCCGAGCTCAAAAATACCTCTACAAAGTCTCAGCTCAGGGGAGTTTGATCCTCTTCGTGGGAACGAAACGACAAGCTGTCGATATCGTTCGCAACATCGCTGAACAGTGCGGAATGCCGTACTGTACAGAGCGATGGCTGGGTGGAACTCTCACCAACTTCCGTACAGTTCGCAGTCGCTTGAAAAGACTCGAAGAACTGGAAGTGCTGGAAAACAGTGGTGAACTGGCAACGTTCTCCAAAAAGCAACAGTCACGTTTGCGTCGCGAACTGAATAAAATTCAGCGCAACCTGGGCGGGATTCGTGACATGAATCGCTTGCCGGAAGCGATCGTGATTGTGGACCCGAACAAAGAACGCAACTGCATCCACGAATGCAAAATCCTCGGTATCAAGACAGTCGCTTTGATTGATACTGATTCCGATCCAGATACCGTCGACTTGCCGATTCCAGGTAACGACGACAGTATTCGCTCAATCCGAATCATCCTTGGCTACCTCGCAAACGCGATCAATCAAGGACGAGCGACACTCCCACAGAAGAAAGACCCACAAGCAAACTCAGATGATCCAAAGGCCGTTCCAAACGTCCATTAAAATGCTTGTTGAGAGTTCAAATCAAGCCCCGCAGTGTCAGCAGACACCGCGGGGCTTTTTGTTTTGGAGTGCCGTTCTTGATATGTCGATCACTCCCTATCTCTTTCATCATCGAGGACCGCTTTCCTCCACTGAAGCTATCAGGCGGCATTATCGAAACTGGTTCTTCTCCTCCGAAATAGACGCATCGTCGTTCCGTTGATACAGTTCTTCCCAATATGTCCGGGAAGACAAATGTCATCCGGGAATTACCGGAGTTGATCGAGACGCTGCGCGGCGTCGAGTCGTTTCAGGCAGTTATCGCTGCGATGCAGCGGGGAAACAGCGGAACAATTGATGGCGCGTGGGGATCATCTTGCGCGCTTGTGGCAGCCGCTATCTCTAAAGAAGCACCGGGGCCACTTCTGATCGTGCTGCCCAGAATCAGTGAGATTGAAGACTTCGCGGTTGATCTTGATTCGCTGATCGATGAACCACCTGTCATTTTCCCCGCCTGGGAAACGTTGCCGAAAGAACACTCTGTTTCAGACGCGATCTTCGGGGCCAGACTCAGAGTTTTGCAGCTCATGGAATCGGGAGCATGTCCCAAAATTCTGCTAACGACCCTTCCGGCATTGCTGCAGCCGGTCCCCACAAAAGAGGAACGAGAGTCAGGAACTCGACGCCTCAAGGTTGGTGAAGAAATTGACTCGGACGAGCTGCTCAACTGGCTCGTTTCACGCGGTTTTGAACGATCCCCGGCGATTGAAAGACCGGGTGAGTTTTCGGTTCACGGCGGAATCATTGACATCTATTCACCCGAAGCGCTCGACCCGATTCGGATGGAACTTTTCGGAGATGAAATCGATTCGCTCCGATTGTTCGATGTTGAAACGCAGAGAAAAGTCGAAGACCGCAAAGAAGTTGAACTTGTCGCCGTGGCGCCAAACAGTGAGGCTGCAAGCGCGCTCGGAAATGCTCACTTTCTTGATTCTCTTCCTCAAGCGAGTTGGGTCGCTCTTTCCGAGCTCTCTGATCTCGTCGACGAGGGAAAAAAGTATCTTCAGAGGCTCGAAAACCCCCGTGGCTTGTTCAGTGTGAATGCGACAATCGCGAAATGCACCGAGCATCCCAGTGTGAGCATCGCAGCTTTAGCAGAGGCGAGCTTCGAGACCACCTCGCATTTGCAAATTGAGTCGACAGAACGTTTTACCGGGCCGAAAAGCGAAGTGGTTCAAGAGTTAGGGACGATTGTCGGACAGGAAGAACAGGTTGTCATTGCTTGTCATAACGAAGGGGAAAGAGAACGGCTGACAGAGTTGATTCAAGAGGAAGACCCCGTCCTCGCAGAACGCATCACGCTTTGCATCGGAGCTGTCACACAAGGCTACCGTCTGGTCTTTGCGAATGTTGTCATCCTTTCTGACAACGAAATGTTTAACCGGGTGCATGTCCGGAAAGCCCCGAAATCGAAAGGCCGCCGGCTCGCGAGTCGAGCAATCGACAGCTTCCTCGAACTGAACGAAGGGGACCTTGTCGTTCATCTGTCGCATGGAATCGGCCGCTATCTGGGCATGGAGCTGATTGGGCCTGAAGATGAGCGTGAAGAGCACCTGATCATTGAGTTCCATGATGCAGTCAAAATCTATGTTCCAGTGACGTTAATTCATCTTGTACAGAAGTATGTCGGGGCAACAAAATCGAGTCCTCGACTGTCACGAATTGGCGGAAAAACCTGGGCCAAAAAGAAAGAACAAGTTGCCGAGGCCGTCGCGGATATGGCCTCTGACATGCTGAAATTGCAAGCGCAAAGAGCCATGCAGGTCGGGCTCTCCTGTCCACCCGATTCAAAGTGGCAAAAAGAATTTGGAGCCTCTTTCCCCTTTGTCGAAACTGACGACCAGTTGAGCGCCATCGAAGATGCAAAAGGCGACCTGATGGAGCAAAAACCGATGGACCGTCTGATTTGCGGCGATGTCGGGTTTGGAAAAACGGAAGTCGCCATGCGGGCAGCCTTCAAGGTGGTTGATGCCGGGCGGCAAGTCGCAGTGCTGGTTCCGACAACGGTGCTCGCTCAACAGCATTATCGCTCTTTCACTCAGCGAATGGCAGAATTTCCCATTCAAATCGAAGTGTTATCACGATTCAAAACCAAAGCCGAACAACGGAAAGTTCTCGAAAAACTTGAAGCTGGAACCGTTGATATTGCGATTGGGACGCATCGCATCGTGCAACAGGATGTGCGGTTTCGAAATTTGGGATTACTCATCGTTGATGAAGAACAGCGGTTCGGCGTCGCATCGAAAGAGATGCTCAAACAGCTGCGGTTGAACGTCGACGTGTTAACTCTCAGTGCAACGCCGATCCCGCGTACGCTGCACATGTCACTGCTGGGGATTCGTGATATCTCGAATCTTACGACACCTCCACAAGAGCGGTTGCCGGTCGAGACAAGAATCGCTCGCTGGGACGCAGACATGATTCGCTCAGCGGTGATGCGGGAGTTCAATCGTGGCGGGCAGGTTTACTTTGTTCACAATCGGGTCTTTGACATCAAGTCTGTGGCAGATCGATTGCAGCAGATTGTCCCGGAAGCGGAAATTGTGATCGCCCACGGGCAAATGACGCCGGAAGAACTCGAGGTGAACATGGGCAAATTCGTCAACGGGACCGCAGATATTCTCGTTGCGACAACCATCATCGAGAGTGGTCTCGACATCCCGACCGCAAATACGATGTTCATCGATCAGGCAGAAATCTACGGGCTCGCTGACCTGCATCAACTTCGAGGTCGGGTCGGGCGAGATAAGCATCGGGCGTATTGTTATTTGCTCGTCAGCGAGGGCAAAACCGTTTCGAGCGTGGCAGCCAAGCGGTTGAAAGCAATCGAAGAGTTCAGCGAACTTGGTGCAGGGTTCAAGATCTCAATGCGCGATCTTGAAATTCGCGGAGCGGGGAACATTTTGGGAACCGAGCAAAGTGGGCACATTTCGACGGTCGGTTATGAGTTGTATTGCCAATTGCTGGAAAATTCGGTGAGAAAGCTGAAAGAACTCCCCGAGAAAGTCAGTCCGCATGTAAACATGGACATCCCGGTTACCGCATACTTCCCAAACTCTTATATCCCCCCAGGTCGACACAAAATCGACGTCTACCGGAAACTTTCAGCGGTTGCGAATCTGAAAGGGTTGGAAGAAGTCGCCAACGAAATTCGCGATCGGTTCGGCCCCATTCCTGATCAGGCAACGCAATTCCTTTCTCTGAAAGAACTTGAGTTACTTGCTTTCCAGTGGAGCATCGAGAATATCCGGCTTGAGCAAGACCGTTTTGCGGTCCTGACTTACAGGGATGCTCAGCAAATTCAACGGCTGGCAAGTCGTTATGGGAAGAGGCTGAGAATCGTCGACCGGCAGAATGCGTACCTTGTCCTCCCTGAAAATGCCTCTGAAGGGGTGGAATTGGTCGAGTTTCTGAAATCCGTGTTGCGGTAATGCTGAAAATCGAGATATAAGCCAACTCCTCCCCTCTCCGCCCATCGGGATTTCCCGAGTTGACTGTCGATTCTCGAAACTCACACTGGCAGAAATACTGCCAGAGCGTGTGATCGAGATCGAACACGACGACCTTGTGCGCCTCGAGTGACAGCTTTATTCAAAGCCCACTCAATAGGCATATCAGAAATAAGTTTGATCCATGTCTCGAATCGTGATCCTCATGGCGGTTATTCTTTCCGTAGGATGCTCTCAGCATCGCTACGATATCGCTGATCCCGTCGTCGGCCCTCCTCCTCCTCGAAAGCAGGGAGGCCAGGCGGTTGCATACAATTCTGAAGCAGAGAGCGAGTTCCAACTCGCAAGCTATACGGAAGACGAAATCATCCCGATGACCGAAGTGGTCGCTCGTGTGAATGGAAACCCCATTCTCGCTGGGCAGGTTCTGGAACCGTACGCCGCCAAACTGGCCCAGGCACGCAAGCAAATGCCAGCCAGCGAAATCCGCAAAGCTCAAGAGATGCTGCTGAAGAAAAGCTTGCCCACACAAATCGAACAGACACTGATGGTCGATGCTGTCAAGTCGAAGATGACGACCGAACAATACACTCAAGTCGACGAACAGCTTGATGAGTTCTTCGCAGAGGAAGTTGTGCGATTGCAGGCTCAGTTTAATGTGGGCAACATCGCAGAACTCGAAACCTTGTTGCAGTCTCAAGGCATGTCACTGGCGACGATGCGAGACGCATTCGGAAATCGACAACTTGCTTCAGAATACGTCCGTGGCAAAATGGGCAGCGAAGCCCCGCTCACACGTCAAGACCTGCTGAAAGAATACAATCTTCGAAAAGAAGAGTTCGCTCATCCTGAGCAAATCAAATGGCAACAGATTCAGGTTTCAGTCACAAAACATGGTTCACGGAACAATGCAGCCCGTGAGATGAATAAAGCGATTGAAGAACTGCGTCAGGGAGCCGACTTCACTGACGTTGTCCAACGGTATTCCGACGGCCCTCTCAAAGATAAAGGGGGACATTGGGACTGGACGCAACCTTCGAGTATCGCCAACGCAGACGTTCGTACGGCCTTGTCTAAACTTCAAACCGGACAAATGAGCGAAGTGATCCAAAACGACAGCTCCCTGCATATCGTCAAGGTAACCGGCCGCAAAGCTGCGACCTACACTCCGTTCCCGGAAGTCCAGGAAAAGATTCGAACCGAACTCATCGCGAAACAGCGTGAAGCCAAAGCAGAAACAATTCTCGCCGAGTTAAGAAAGAACGCAGTCATTGAAACGATGTTCGATGACGGTGATTCGACCCTGAAATAGTACCAACAGTGCGAGACTGCCTCAGAACACCGCAGAACAGGTATCAGAGGCTCAGAGAGCCTGAGAAAGCTCGCCCCAATCAGATCAACAGCTTTCCCAGCGACTCAAAACAAACATCCTACGGTCTTGAAGATCGCGTCAAGAGAAACTTCAGACCTCCGAATTTCGCTGACTTCCCGGAAAATTGATTCAATGAATCACAGCGATCAATAAAACAAGAATGAGAAACGACAGACCTGTGCGATCGGCAACGTTCGCCGGTCAAAACCCTCAAAAAACCAATTCCCCCTCAGAAATACAAAATCCGCAAACTCCCCTATTGACCCTTCAAATCAACCTGCGGTATTAGCCTACTCCTCTCTTCTCTCAACGATCCCCTTTTCAAAATTGATTTCGTTTTCAACGTCCAAGAGTCCTGACACGGCTCATTGATCTTGCGGAAGGATCCGCTCGATTGGTGTATGCCACAGGATTTAAGGTCAGCTTCCAATCCTCAAAGTAGCGGCAAATAGAGTCATGGTGCGACATCGAAACAGGCAGGACGTCTTCTGTCAGAACTCCAAGGAGGGACCGACATTGTACAAGTTTATGGGACTACTGATTTGTGGTGGTTTACTGACTGCAAGCGCGTGGCTGAGCAGTCGTATTAACGCCCAAGACACATCTCAAGCGGTTCAAAATCCGTTTGAGAAGTACACACGTCCTGCCATCCAGGCTCCCCAGCCGAATGGACAGCAGGCGAGTGATTTGCCAGTCGTCACCGATGTCAATCGACGTCGCGTGAACGACCTCCTTCGCCAGGCTCAGCATCAGCTGCAGCAGGGACAACAGGCGGAAGCCCTCCGGTTGGCGGCGATGGCTTCTCGCACTGCAAGTGAATGGAATGTTTCGTTCACGCAGGGTGAGTTGACTCCCGACATGTTGATCTCGCAGATTCGTGGCAACGTCACGGCTCCTAAGAGCGATATTCAACTCACTGGATTCAACGGACAGCCGCAAGCGGCTCCGGCAACTCCAGAAGGTCGCAATCAACTTGCACAAAACCTGCTCTCCGCATCTCGTAAAGATATCGAGAACGGTGACTACCAGGCTGCACGTGACAAGGTTGTTCAAGCGAAGGATCTCAACGCAACATATACAGCGTTTGACATTCGTCCAGAACATATCCTTGTTGAACTTGCTCGCAAGCAACCGGCACTTCCCGGTGGACCTTCAGAAGTCTTCACAGCTGATGCCAACGACGTTGAAAGCTCTGCCAGAGCGTTTCAACAGGTCAATGGTCAAACCATGAAGGCTCATTCCAGCGACAACAACAAAGCCGCTGCCATTGAACTCCTGCACGATGCTCGTCAGGCCATTCTTAAAGGACACACCAAGGAAGCTCAAAGCCTGGCATTGAAAGCCAAGGAATTGAACGTCACCTGGGGACTGTTCGAAGAGACTCCAGAAATGGTTCTCGCAGACATTGGTCGGATTTCTGGTCAGGAGATTTTTGCCGCTTCTCCGCGCCAGCTCGATCAACCAGCTCAGCAGACCGCGAATCCTGAAGCTCGCATCGCTGCACTGAAACTTCTTGAGGAAGCTCGATCATTTATGCAAGCTGGACAGCTAGACGCTGCCCTGGCAAGTGCAAACAAAGCCGAACAACTCGATGCCAGCTATCAGATCTTTGATGATCGGCCTGACCTTGTTCAACAAGAAATCCGAGTCCTCAACGCTCAAAAGAGTGCCCCTGCTGCTCCGTCGGCTCCTGCATTCGCAAATGCACAACCGATCGGTGCCGCAGAGCAACAGAAACTCAAGCAGCAAGCGATGACACACTTGCAAGGTGCTCGAGAAGCCATGAAGAGCGGACAAATCGACGTCGCTCAAAAGCAAATCGAACAAGCTGAAAAATTCGATGTTGCCTTTGGACTCTTCGAAGATCGTCCTGAAGTTGCTCGCGAAGACCTCAATCGTTTGATTGCAGCTCGCGAAACCGAGAACAACGCTGCCAATATCGCAGCAACGACTCCTGCCGCACCTGCTGCAGCAATGCCACGAGCAAGCCAAAAGGATGAAGCTGTTAAACTGCTGGAAGAAGCACGCATGCTCCTTCAGGAAGGCAACTCGCAAGTCGCTTACCAGAAAGCTGTTCAAGCCAGCCAGTTTGATGTCACCTACGATTTGTTCGAAGACAGCCCAGAGCGAATCATGGCTGAAGTCCAACAAATGACTTCACCGAAACCAGGTGCGACTCCTGCTGGGAACGCACTCAACCTGACTGAAGCTCCAACTGCACGCGTTGCAAGTGCAGCCAAACCAAATTCTGGATTGGTTGTGACTGCTGATGCGTCAGCAATGGATCTGTACAACCAGGGTGTCGCTGCTCTTCGCCAGGGAGATCGTAACACTGCTTACGAAGCCTTCCTTCAAGCATACCACTCAGGTGAAGAACTCGACGCTTATCGTCAACAACAGTTGCAGGACAAACTGCGTGAACTCGCTCCTCGTCGAAACAACGGAGCAATCATGCAGGCCAGCAATGAAAGCTACAGCCCCGGAAGCGAAGACCAACTCGGTCGGACCGTTGCTGAACAGCAAGCAAAGTTTGATCGTCTGCGAAGCGATAGTTTGAACACAATCTTCAAAGCCGAAAAACTTCGTGACAAACAACCAGAACGAGCCGTTGAAGCGATCGATCAGCAAATCGCTGCCATCAACACTTCAGGTCTCAGCGAAGATCAAACTGGAGCACTGATTGCTTCACTGATGAACTCACGAAATGACATTGCGACATACATGAAGCAAAAAGCTCCGATCCTCGAGCTTGAGCGTCGCAACGGCGAGACCAAAGACCTGATTCAACGTGAAATCGATACGCGAGTTCGTGTTGAACAGGAACTGGCTGACATCGTCGACAAGTTCAACGATCTGATGGATCAACGACGGTATCCGGAAGCTTCCGCTTTGGCGAAACAAGCCAAGGAACTCGATCCTGAAAACCCTGTCACCGTGATGATGGACCTCAAGTCCACATTTGCCTGGCGAAACGATCGTAACCAGAAGTTGCGTTCAGACAAAGAAGTCAGTGTCTTCGAAACACTCGATGATGTTGAACGAAGTGCCGTGAACCCACTCGCAGATGGACGTCCGATCGCGTTCGGAAAAGATTGGGCAAGCATCAAAGCTCGCCGTCAACCAGGTCGTGCCGATGCACGATTCCACAGCGAACAGGAAATGCGAGTCTACAACAGCCTCAAAAACCCTGTTGCCCTCCACTTCGACAACACCCCACTCGCAGAAGTGATGCAGTTCATTGCGAACACTCAGGGCATCAACATTGTTGTTGATGATGCTGGACTCGCAGAAGAAGGTTTGGCTTCCAGTGCACCAGTGAGCATCGGAGTTGATGGAATTCAACTTCGCAGTGCACTGAACCTGCTGCTGGGACCACTCAACCTGGACTACACAATTGAAGACGAAGTGTTGAAAGTGACCAGCCGACTTCGCCAGCAAGGTGAAATGACTGTTGCCGTTTATCAGGTGGCAGACTTGATCGTGCCTGTCTCGATTCATCCTCCAACTTCACAGTTCCAGCCTGGAACAGGATTTGGTTCAGGACTGCAAAGCGTCCCTGCCTTCGGCGGATTGCCTGGCGGAAACGGACTGGCTCAAGTGCCGGCAAGTCCTATGGGTGGAGTGAATCCAACAGCTGGACTGGGTGGAAACCCACTCGCCAGCCAAGGCGGATTGAACGGACCGAGTGCGACGAACTTCGAATTTGATGCTCTCAGCCATCTCATCACCGCAACAATTGAACCACGCAGCTGGGACGAACTGGGTGGTGAAGGTGCTGTCACAAACCACGAAAGTACACTGAGCCTCGTCATTCGACAAACTCAATCAGTTCACCAGGAAATTGAAGGCTTGCTGGGTCAACTCCGACGTCTCCAGGACTTGCAAGTGACAATTGAAGTTCGCTTCATCACTGTCAGTGATCAGTTCTTCGAGCAAATCGGAATCGACTTCGACTTCAACATCCAAGACACCGTTGGCGGTCCATTCGTCACCGACGACTTCATTCCGATTCGACCATTCGGTTCAACTGATCCAGACAACGGAGCCACAGGTGGAACTCAGACTGGCGGCAACCAGGGTGGCAATCAGGGTGGCAATCAGGGTGGCCAACAAGGTCAGAACCAGAGTGGTGGCGGAGGAGGCTTGTTCTCACCATCACCAACACTCAACCTGACCAACGTCGACAACTGGGCTTCCAACACGATTGTTGGACTGAGTGCACAAGACTCATTCAGCGACAACCTGGACATCCCGTTCCGTCAAGGTTCATTCGACCTGGCTGCCCCATCATTCGGTGGATTTGATCCAACAGCTGGTCTCCAGTTCGGAATGGCCATTTTGAGCGACATTGAAGCCTTCATGTTTGTGCGAGCAGCACAGGGTGACCGACGATCGAACATCATGTTCGCTCCGAAACTGACACTGTTCAACGGACAGGTCGGTAACGTGACCAGTGCCTTGCAACGACCATTCGTGATTGCACTCCTCCCCGTGGCCAGTACATTCAACATCGGCTTCCAACCAATCATTCAGGTGATCCCCGATGGAACACAATTGACAGTTCGAGCCGTTGTCTCAGCTGACCGTCGATATGTTCGCCTGAGTGTGTTGCCGTTCTTCTCGAACGTGACTGACGTCTTCACCTTCTCCTTCCAATCAGGTGGTGGTGGCGGAGGTCAACAGGGTGGCCAAGGTGGCGGTAACTTTGGTGGCCAAGGTGGCCAAGGCGGCCAAGGTGGTCAAGGTGGCGGTAACTTCGGTGGTCAAGGTGGCCAGGGTGGTGGTGGTGGATTCGGTGGCGGTGCTGCCGGAAACGTGACTGTCCAGCAGCCTGTGGTCGATACCGTGACCGTCGACACTGTGGTCAGTGTTCCAGATGGTGGAACAGTCCTCCTCGGTGGAGTGAAAACTCTACGAGAAGGCCGAAACATGGCTGGCGTTCCGATCCTCAACAAAATCCCTTACATCAGTCGACTCTTCAAGAACACAGGTGTTGGTCGCGAGACTGAAAGCCTGATGCTGATGGTGACTCCTCGAATCATCATCCAGGAAGAAGAAGAAGAACTGTTGGGATTACCTAACTAAAGTCTGTCTGCTCTCCTCCGTCCCCCCCTTCGGAAGAGAGCAAACGTCTCAGGTAAAAGGCCGCTGAACTCGTTTCAGCGGCCTTTTTGTATTAACAGAAGCAAATTAACGACCGAATCAGAGAGACAGAGGTTCGAATGGAGAACTGACTCTTCAGTCGTTTTCTTTCCCTCTCTATTCCAGATCTATTCCCACCTCGTCAAAAGCAAGAATTTCCACCTGCAGCAACGAAACAGACTGAATTCTCTGTTCGCTCAACGAAGTCCGGTTTCTGGCGTAAATGAAGAGTTCTTGTCGGCACGGACAAAATCTGAAAACGGTTCCAATTGTTTCGTCTTTCCCGGCATAGTTGATGGCATAGTTGATATTGCCTAGTGAGACATCATACTGAAGCAACGAACATGCTCTACGACAGGGAAGAGAGGCAATTTTGAATTCAATACTTCAACACGAGAAGCATAGCTGTACGGAATGAGACTGGTAATTGAACCTGTTTGGAGTTGGCCGGTGATCGTTGTCACAGCTGTGACAATGATCGTCCTCGTATTATGGACGTACCCCAGTCGAGTCGAGCATCTCCCCCCATTCTCTCGGCGGCTGTTGATTTTTCTTCGCTGTTGCGCGGCAGCCATCCTGATTCTGACGATGCTCCGCCCATCGATTCAGGTCTCCGAAACCGACAAACAGATTCTACAACTCAACATTCTCACCGACCGCAGCAGAAGCATGTCTACTCCCGATGGCCCGGGAGACCTTTCTCGGCGCGAATACATTCTCAAAATTCTCTCTGACAATCAGGAGCAGTTTGAACTTCTGAAAAAAGATGTCGATGTGCAGTTCATCGATTTCGATTCTGAATTGAGCACTGCGAAAGAGCCCGAAAACCTCGCAGACGGAAAGACAACTGCAATCGGAAAGGTGATCGACAACATCCGCGAGGAAGCCGTTGGTGAACGATTGATCGGCATGATTATGATGAGCGACGGCGCTCAGCGAGCCGGTGGTGATGACGATATTGATCCCCTTTCCGCATCGCGAAGATTCGTCGAGCAACTCCGGGTTCCGATTCACACACTCGTTGTTGGAACTTCTGAAGTCTCAACCGCTGGAATCGATTTGGCTGTTGCTGATTTGCAACTCGATCAGTCTGTCACTTTCGAAAAGAAGACAGTCCCGGTTCGCTTTCAACTCAAGCTTGTCGGAGCAGCCGGGAAGAAAGTTCGTGTCCGTCTGCTGATCGAAGATCGAAACGGAAAACGTCAGGGTGAGTCGGGGGAGCTTGTCGAAATACCTCTATCGAGTGAATCGAGACCATTTCGCGATATCGAAACAAATAAGAACTCCGTCACAATCCCCGTCGAGCTCTCCTTTGTCGCGGAACAAGCGGGCGAATACAAAATTGCTGCTGAAGTGGTGCCCGATCCCGGTGAAGTGAAGCTGAACAATAATCGTCTGGAAACATTGATTACTGTTCGCAAAGGAGGATTGAAAGTCGCATATTTTGACGTCCCGCGACCTGAACAAAAATTCTTACGTCGACTCAACGAGACGGCCAAAATCCAGATCGACACCCAAGTCATCCTGCCCGGCAAATTTGCGAGCCAGTCGAAAATCGACCCTGATTTTTTCAAGAAAGACAAGTACGACGTCTACATTATTGGAGATGTCCCGGCATCCGTCTTCGAAAACTCCGGAGACGATCTCCTGCGTCAGCTCGCACTTCGCGTTCATGAGGGAGCCGGACTACTCATGACCGGCGGCCTGCACAACTTTGGAGCTGGAGGGTACGCATCAACTCCATTGGCGTTAATCCTCCCTGTCAAAATGAGCCCCGAAGATACGATCCCACTCGATCAAGATCGGCCGGAAGATCACATCAACACTCCAATCCAAATGGTTCCGACTGTCGATGGGGACCAGCGATATATCATGACTCTGGCAGCCTCGCAAAACATGGAACGATGGGAAGAGTTGCCGAAACTTGGTGGGGCAACTCGCATCTTGCCGAAATCCGGAGCGATTGAAATTCTCGCCGAAACGAAGAATGAAATGCCGCTCCTTCTCGCTTCTGAAACTGGACGGGGTCGCGTATTGGCCCTTGCTGTCGATGAAACCTGGAAATGGCATTTGCATGGATTCGAAGCGGAGCATCAACGTTTTTGGCAGCAGATGATTCTCTGGCTGGCCCATAAAGAATACGAATCGGATCAACCGTTGTGGGCTCGCGTTGAGCCGAGAAACTTCTCACCGCTCTCAAAAGTCCCCTTGGAATTTGGTGCTCAAACGGATAATGGTGTCCCGATTCCCGATGCGAATTTTCAAGTCGAAGTCCTCACACCGATTGGTGAGACTCTCAAAGTTCCACCTCAACGCTTTGGAGATCATGGCCTCGCCGACTTCACAGAGACATCTGAACCGGGAGACTATTGGGTCACAGTCAAAGGAACGCACGACGGAAAAACACTCGGCTTGCCCGCGTCAACTCGATTCGTCATCGATTCTCGCGACATCGAAATGGACAACCCGGCAGCCGATCCTGGCATGATGACCGAAATCGCTGAAACAACGAGTGGTCAGGTCATTCCTCCCGAAAAATTTGGAGAGTTTCTTGAGAGCTTACGCCAAGGGGGCATTCCTGAAGAACTCAAACGCTATCGCCGCATTAACCTTTGGGATGGCTGGCCTCCCTTACTGATTTTCATCGGATTGATGTCCCTTGAATGGACTATTCGCAAACTGCGGGGACTGGTCTAAGCATGATCAGCGATCCAGTGATCTTACGTACAACGAATTCATCAACGCACTCACCTCTCTCTGAACAACTTGTCCTCGGTCGACAAATCAAATTCAATTCGCCATGCTTTTGCTTCATCTTGAATCACCTCGAAAACATGAATTTGATCTCGCAATCATTGAGAAATCCTTCATCACAAACACCTCCAATGAGGGACAAAATCTCTCAGTGGGACCTTCGTTGAATTTTTTATTGATCTTTATTTTGACATCACTTAGCTGAGGAACTTTTCATGTCCCATGCATCCCCAAAGTTACATAACGCCATGTGGCCCGGACTGGTTGGAAAAGAAGATGGAACAGAAAACCCACCCATTTCGCTCGACCGGATGCTGGAACTGACCGCCGGAGCGGAAGTTAACGGAGTAAAGTTTGACGGGATCGATTACTTCCTGTTCCTGCCTCATACCGATCCGGAGGCGTCAGATGATGAACTCAAAGCGATTGCCGATAAAATCGCCAGCCACGGTTTTAGTGTCGGCTCGCTGGTCGCTCCAGTGTGGCCCGGGACTGTTGGGGATTCCTCAATGGGTGATGCCGAATCGCAGAAGAAGTTTTTGACCGCCGTCGAAAAAGCGTGCCGTATCGCGCGCATCTTCAATGAGCATGGTGTTCGAAACTACGGTGTCATCCGCATCGATTCTGCCGAATTCGGTGTCGAAAAATGGAAAGAAAACCCCATCGAAAACACAAAGAAAATCGCAGCCACGTTCAAAGAGGCTGCGAAGATCGCTGCCGATCATGGTGAACGACTGGCAGCTGAAGGCGAAATTTGCTGGGCTGGGATGCACTCCTGGCGAGACATGTTGAACCTGCTCGAAGAAGTCGGCATGCCCGAAACACTCGGCTTCCAGGCAGATCTTGCCCACACCTACTTATACCTGATGGGCTACAACGCTCCCGAGCATGCTCTCGTCCAAGAGGGTGACAGCGAAGAAAAATTCTACGCAGCTTACAAACAAATGACAGATGCCCTTCGGCCTTGGACAATCGATTTCCACGTCGCACAAAACGACGGAACAGTCCATGGATCAGGAAGCCACGACAAAACCGGAAAGCACTGTCCCGCCGATGATCCAAATGGCAAACTGGATATCGTAAAGTGTTCAGGCTACTGGCTGGAAGGGGCTCAGGACCGTGGCATTCAGCACATCTGCTGGGATGGTTGCATGTTCCCGAACTCAATGCTTGAAAAGCAGGAAACGTGGAACACAATCCTTGCCAAGATGATCGAAGTCCGCGACGCTCATGGCTGGGAATAATCGCTGGAGCTGACTTAGAATTGGCTTTCGCATTCTTCGTTATGGCGAGCAGTCTCTGAATTCATGATAGTGACTTTCACGGCAACGACATTTAGCCCCCGGTGAGTGATTCATCGGGGGCTAAATGGGTTACTGTAGACCTAAATGAAAGATGCTCTAAAAGAACGGGTAGACAAACGGGGCCAGAACTGATGTGCTGAAGTAGGCAGCAAGACAGATGACAGCTAACGAGAGCAAAATCGGAACGAGCCACCACGCTTTGTTTTCACGAAGAAACAGCACGAACTCCTGGATAAATCCGAGTTCCTTTTCTTCGGCAGCCTCCTCAAACGATTTCGGCTCATTTCCGGCTGAACTCGCTTGGTCATCGCTCTGCGGTGTTGTTTTCGATTCAGACATGATTCATTGCCTGGAGCAAGCTGCTCTCTAAAGCATCTTTCCAATTGGTTTGCAGGATCTGCCTCGTGGCGAACAGCATTTTTTCTAGAGAAATGCGTTCTTCACGGGCACACGGTAGAGCAATCTGCTCTAAAACTGCCGGAAGTAAGTTTCTGGCGCGGGGGCGGGTTTGCGTTTTTCCCAGTATGTCGATGCGTCGGGATTCAACTCTCTCTGTAAAGGATCTCCGGTTGAATGGACTCTCCATAACCCGATTGGCGTTATCACGAAATAGTAAACAAATGCCAGCAACAGGTGCGAGATCAGGAACCCGATCGGAAAGACGAGAAGCATCCAGAGTCGGTAGGCTGGTCTTATCGCAGTCGGTGCAACCAGTCCGAGACATCCCACAGCGAGCGAGCCGACGCAGATCGCAATCAACAGTTCCTTTGAGATTCCCCGCTGCCAGAGCACAAATGCGGCGACGACGAAAAAGAGAAATTGCACACAAGCAAAAGCCCGCAACTTCGGTCCAGTGGTGTGAAGACTCTCAGAGAATTTCTGCATGATGTTGCTGTTCCCTGAATAAAATGACGTTTCCCATCACAAGAATATCCATGCCCGTCGACAGAAAACAACGGTAAGCATCTTGAGGGGTGCAAACGATTGGTTCATCCCGCAAGTTGAAGCTGGTGTTCACCAGAACTGGGCAATTCGTTTGCTGATGAAATTCTGCGAGGAGTTTATGGAACAGCCGATTCTGTTCGGCAGAGACTGTCTGGATGCGCGCGGAGTGATCGACGTGAGTCACAGCTGGAATGACCGAACGGACTTGTTCCAACTTCTCCAGACCTGTCGCAGTGGAGTTGACTTCGATCCTTTTGGACTGTTGAACATTCGTGACGATGAGCATGTACGGACTCGATTGGCCCGGCTCCATTTCGAAATATTCATGCACATTCTCCAGACGAACAGCTGGAGCGAACGGTCTAAATGATTCTCGAAATTTAATTTTGAGATTTATTCGCTTTTGCATCTCCGGGTTCCGTGGGTCACCAAGAATGCTGCGATTCCCCAAAGCTCTGGGGCCGTACTCCATTCGACCCTGCATCCACCCAATGACTTTTCCTTCAGCGATGAACGCCGCGACTCGCCTGCAAAGTTCGTCTTCATCGTCTTCGATTTCGTAAACAGCCTGCTCCTGTTTAAGAAATTCAATGACCTCCGATTGCTGAGACTCCGGGCCAAATGCCGAGTTTTTTTGAGTTGAAATTGTTGGAGCTTCTCTCGTTTTTTTCAGCAACTGGTGCCAGATCAAAAGTGCGGTCCCCAAGGCTCCTCCGGCATCGCCCGCTGCCGGCTGAATCCAGATGTTTTCGAACGGACCTTCGCGATGAATTCGACCATTTGCCACGCAGTTCAGGGCCACTCCTCCCGCAAGGCAAAGGTTCCGCATCCCGGTGACTTGAGAGACATGCTCCACCATTCGCAGGATTAACTCTTCGGTGACGACTTGAATGGAAGCTGCGAGGTTCATCTCTCGCTGAGTCAATTCTGACTCCGGTCGACGCGGAGATCCGCCAAAAAGACGATGGAATTTCTTCGACGTCATTGTCAGCCCGTGACAGTATGCGAAGTAATCCATGTTCATTCGAAAAGAGCCGTCAGATTTCATGTCGAGCAAATTCGAACGAATCAAATCGGCATAGACCGGTTCTCCATATGGGGCCAAGCCCATCAATTTGTACTCTCCACCATTCACTTCAAATCCGCAGTAATAGGTCATTGCGGTATAAAGCAGCCCCAACGAATGCGGGAAACGGAGTTCATGAGTCAGTTCAATCCGATTCCCGTTTCCGGTCCCAAACGTGACAGTAGACCACTCGCCAACACCATCAATCGTAAGAATTGCTGCGGAGTCAAACGGTGAGGGAAAGAACGCACTCGCGGCATGGGATTCATGGTGCTCCGAGAAAACGAACCTCTTTCGATACTTCCCACCAAGCCCCTTGCGCAGTTCGCGGCGCAGGTGTGTTTTCTGTTTAAGCCATTGAGGGATTGTATGTGCAAAGGACCAGAAACCTCGCGGAGCAAACGCCAGATACGTTTGCAGCAATCGGTCGAACTTCAACAGTGGCTTGTCGTAAAAGCCAACATAGTCTAGTTCGTCGACAGAGATCCCAGCTTCGGAGAGGCAATATTCAATCGCCTTTTCAGGAAAGCTGGCGTCGTGTTTGTTTCTCGTGAACCGTTCCTCTTGTGCTGCGGCGACAATGTTCCCATCGACAATCAGCGCAGCCGCAGAATCATGATAGAATGCGGAAATACCAAGAATTGCTGTCATGTTGGGCGATGTCTCAATGACGAAACGGTCCGACTCAAAGCTCCGTCACTTCGGTGGTGCCTCTGCCAACTTTTCCAACTTGGGAGTAATAATGTTCGCACAATACGGATGACGTTTATTCCGTAAATAGAAATCCTGATGGTAATCTTCAGCTGGGTAGAACTCTGGGGCCGGTTCGATGTCTGTGACAATGGGACTTGAATACTTCCCGGCTGCCTCTAGCTCTGCCTTGACCTGCTCTGCGATCTCTTTTTGTTCGGGGGAGTGATAGTAAATCACCGATCGATATTGCGTTCCAACATCGTTTCCCTGGCGATTCAGTGTCGTTGGGTCGTGCGATTGAAAGAAGAGCTTCACAAGTTTTTCATAAGTAATTTTTGTCGAATCGAACTCAAGGCGAACGACCTCTGCGTGACCGGTGTTTCCTGTACAGATTTGGTCATACGTTGGGTTCGGAACATTCCCACCCGTGTAACCGGAAGTCACTTTCAGCACGCTCTCTTCGGTCTGATAGACAGCTTCGGAACACCAGAAGCATCCCGAACCAAACGTAGCAATCTCAACAGCCATCTTGATCCTTCCCTGTTTTCTTGTAAACAACATTCCTAGAGTTGACGTGCTCTAACGACACCTGATCATGATTTAGAAATCCGAGTCTCTCTAATCGTTTCAGAAGTAGCGTTAGCAGCTTTCAACAAATCATCTGAAGCTCAACATCATACGTCCAATGGTCTCAATCCGCTCAATTATCCTCGGAATTCTCTATATCTCACCCGTGTTTGTCTATGTGGGCTTTGGAGGCTACGCACTCTGGGAAACGGGCCTGTTTCGTTGGACGTGGTGGATTATTCCTGGTTGTTGGATTGTTGCATTCCTGACAGCCAAACTGTGGCCTGCCAGACCTCCCAGGCCGCTTCCGAATGAGATCCCAAAGCACTGGACACAAAAGGACGAACAAGCACTGCGTATTGTTGAAGAGTATCAAAATCGGGTTGACGAATGCACTCCTGAAGAACTGACAGACCTTCAGTTCTACCTGCATCAATCTCAAGACTTGGCACGGTCACTCGGGAAATATTATCACCCAAAAGGGAAAGAGCTGTACTCGTCACTGACTGTCGTCGAAGTTCTCGCTGCCATTCGACTGGCAGTTGAAGATCTGGAAATCTGGTTTCATGAATCGGTCCCCGGCAGCCATTTGATTACGATTCAACAATGGAAGTATCTCGGGAAAGCTCCGAAATGGGCGAAGCGTGTCAGTGAGGTCGGCTGGCTGGCAAGCCTGTTTTTGAATCCGCTGAACATCGCAAAATACCTCTCATCCAAAGCAACCTTGCAGCCAATCGCGGAAGAACTGCGGACCGAATTTCTGGCAGCTGTCTATTTGAGATTCACTCGACAGGTCGGTTTTTATCTCATCGAGATGAATAGCGGGAGATTACGTCGCGGGGCAGATCGTTACCGAGCGACATTTGGGACGCAAACTGTTGAGTCTCTGGCAAACCCATCTGCAATTGCACCTGATTCGGTGATTGTGGCTGTCGTTGGGCAAGTCAAGGCAGGCAAGTCGAGCGTGATCAATGCACTCATCGGCAAGCAGGAGGCCGTGGTCGACGTCCTTCCAAGTACGAAAGCTGTCAGCCGATACCGCCTGCCGATTCCTGACACCAAAGAATCACTGACTTTTCTCGATACGCCAGGCTACGCTGATGCAGGATTATCGAAGTCAGAGTTCAAAGAAATGGAACGGGCCATTCAAGAGGCTGATGTCATTCTGCTGGTTTCGGATGCCCATTCCCCGGGAAAAGCGGCTGATGTCGAACTTCTCCAGACGATCCAAAATCATGCAAAATCTCGACCTGAACTCAAGATTCCCCCTGTCGTCTTATGCTTAACACATATTGACTTATTAAGTCCGATGATGGAATGGAATCCGCCTTATGACTGGGAGAACCCGAATCGCCCCAAGGAAGAAAGCATTCATGCAGCGATCGAATCTGCTCAGGAACTCTTCGGGACTTTCGCCAGGGAAACAGTCGCTGTTTGCTCGGACGTCGCACGCAATCGGACGTTCCATATCGAAGGCCTGCTGGCGGCACTGTTGACCCAGCTAGACGCAGGAAAATCAGTCGCATTGCTGAAAGCCTATGAAAGGAATTTGGATCAGGATCGCCTTTCCGTCCTGTTCGATCAGCTGAAGACGTCGGGGAAAACTGTTGTACAAATGTGGGTTGAGGAACGCCTGAAGCGTCCTAAGCCGTTAGTTTGATCAAACTTCGTGAATCACCGAAACTCGCAAAAAGACCCGAATTCTCAATTCCTGAAAAACCGCGTCTTGCTGTGAATCGCCTGATGGGATAGCATTTCGATGATGTGATCTATGGACGGACCGCATAACTCGCAATGATATTATCGTACCCGCGGGTGAAATTCTCTCATTCTTTACAGGTTCTGCCGCGAGGCAGAATGAGATTTTTTTCACCCAAGGATGGTATAGTCGCAATTCTACAGGCGAATCTTATGTCTCTACTGAATCTCTCGCGGATCAGACGCTTCACCGCTGCCGGAATGTTAGTTCTTGGACTGACTACTTTTTTTGCTCAAAGGCTTTCGTCTGCGGACGCAGCTGATGGAGAAACGGCGGTTCTGGTTTCTAAAATCATTCCACAGTTTCACCTCTCTCGACGATCGATTGATGATGAAGTCTCGGGAGCACTCCTTGATGGCTTTATCAAAGACCTTGACCCACAGAAGCTCTACTTTCTGGATTCAGATATTCAGGAATTCCAGAAATACCGAACTCAACTCGACGATGAACTCAAAGAGGGAAATGTCGCGTTTGCGTACAAATTGTTCGAGGTCTACAAAGAACGTCTGACTCGCCAAATGGGAGTCGCCAATGAGTGGGTTGAGAAAGAGCACGATTTCACCATTGACGAGAAACTGGAAACCGACCCAAAGAAGATTTCCTGGGCGAAGTCAACTGAGGAGCTCGATGACCGTTGGCGCCGTCGAGTCAAACATGATCTCCTTCTGTTTAAGTTGAACGCAGAAGAGGCTGCTAAAGATCCAGATGCAGAAAAAGACGAAGCCGACGATATCGATCCAAGAGTACGACTTCACAAACGCTATCGAAACACGCTTCTGACAGTTAGCCAGTACGGAACCGGCGAACAGTTGGAAATGTATTTAACGGCACTGGCAAGTGTGTTTGATCCACACTCGTCATACATGTCTCCACAAAGCTGGGAAGACTTCGAGATTCAAATGCGTCTGAGTCTCGACGGAATTGGAGCGGCTCTCCGAGGAGATGACGGCTACACAGTTGTGGCTTCCATCGTTCCCGGTGGTGCGGCTTCCGACGATGGTCGACTGAAAGTGAAAGACAAAATCATCGGTGTCGGACAAGCTGAAGGAGAAATTGTAGACATCTACGAGATGAAACTCAGTGAAGTCGTTCGGATGATCCGCGGACCTCGCGGAACGATTGTTCGCTTGCAAGTGAAGTCGGATGAAGATGGCAAAATCAAAATCATCCAGCTGACTCGCAAGAAAATTGAACTCAAAGAATCAGAAGTCAAAGGCGAAATCATCGAAGCAGCTGACCGAGTCGGTCGCCCCGGTCGAGTTGGTGTCATTAGCCTGCCATCCTTCTACCGTGATTTCGCAGGTGCTTCTGGTGGGGTTGCGAACTTCAAGAGTGCAGGAGCTGACGTTGCGAAAGTCCTCGGACAATTCGCTCGCGAGCAAGTCGATGTTGTGATCATTGATTTGCGAAACAACGGTGGTGGAGCACTGACCGAAGCCGTTGAAATTTCTGGTCAATTTATTGACCGTGGACCTGTTGTCCAAGTGAAAGAGCCGAGTGGATACGTACGGATTCTGGATGATGAAGAATCGGGCGTGATGTACAACGGACCTCTCGTGGTCATTTGTAATCGCCTGTCTGCTTCAGCCTCTGAAATTTTCGCTGGTGTGATCAAAGATTACCGTCGCGGAATCATCATCGGTGATACAACCACGCACGGAAAAGGGACCGTTCAGAATCTTATGGATGTCTCTCCACGTCAGCCTTTCCGACTCATTACACCAAGTGATCGCGGAAAACTGAAATTGACGATCCAGCAGTTCTACCGGGTCCAAGGTGATAGTACACAAAATCGCGGAGTTCGCTCGGACATCGTCTTGCCTTCCCTGATTGACCATTGGGACTTGGGAGAGTCTTTCCTCGACAACGCCTTGCCATTCGACAAAATTCGTTCGGCGAAGTACTCACAAGTTTCGAGCGTCAATCCTCAAGTGGTTTCAGCCTTGCAAAAGAATAGTGAAACACGAGTGAGTCAGGACAAAGATTTCCAACGTGTTGAACGAGCGGTCTCTCGCTACCTGGAACGCAAGACTCGCACAAAGATTTCTCTGAACGCCGATACTGTTCGAAAAGAACGAGAGGAAGATGAGAAAGCCAACAAAGAAGACAAGATTGATGAAGAAGAAAAAGATCCCGATGCGGATGATCCAATCTTCCCTGAAAACTTCTATAATAATGAAGCACTGAACATCGCTCTCGACTATGTCGCAGCCTTAAACGGAAATTTGACGGTCTCAAATTAGTCGAGACCGAATGATTCCAGTGAAGTCAACGACTTCCGAAGCTGGGTCCAGTGCACTCAAAAACAAAAACGCCACACATGAATTTGTGTGGCGTTTTTTTATGCGCTGACAGGTTTCATGCCCTGGCTGCTTTCGAAATACTTTCGCGAATCTCAGGTCCGTGAGACGTGCTTTCGGGCTCCCTGTCGCCCTCGGTGACTCACCGGAATCTGAACAGGAAACTGTGAGGACCTAAATGAAACATGCTTCTAGAGCAGTTTGCTCTACCGTGTGCCGGTGAAGAACGCATTTCTTTAGTGAAAATGCTGTTCGCCACGAGGCAGATCCTGCAAACCAATTCGAAGGATGCTTCTAATGCATCGACAGGGTCGACAAGGAACGGGCATAGGCGGCGGAGGTATCAACATTCAGCAGAAGGGTGCTTGACCAGGCTTGCGAGTTGTCGACGACAAATTTCCAGAATGGGACGACCGTGCTGCTCTGGTGAACAAGTTCAAAGCCACCTTCGCTTTGGCTGACGGTCTGAATCGGAAAAGTCCAGACTTCAGCTGGGGTCGAAAATTCAAGAGCGACATCGATTCCGAGCCACTCATCTGCCAATCCGATACGATCACCGGAAGAGAGTTCCAGTATCGACTCCAGCGGGCCTACCTGTTGCCCTCGGGAATCGTAGAAGTATCGATCCGGCTGACCGGCAGCCATTCCTGCGAAGTTGAACTCCACAGCAAAGTGAATCTCTTCTCCGACAGGTAACCCAGACAGTTCATATTGAATTTCAATTTGGCTCGAATTGTTCGTGTCGAGACTAATTGTCTTTCGGAGTTCTGCAACATGCTCTCCAATCCGCCCTTTGCGAGACATGATGACTTCGACACGTTTTGCAGACTTGCGAGTGCGAGTTTCATAAACTCCTAAAAGGAAGTCGCCGATTTCTCCGTTTCCGTGTTGGAATTCTTCAAATGTCGTTCCTGGACGCAGGAAGTGATCGACTAAACTTTTTCTCGGCCAGCGATCATAGGCGATCTGTTTGTCCAGATCCGCTTGTTTGAATCGGTGACCATCGTGCGTGTTGAATTCAATATCGTCGACTTCATCATGGATTCCGGCTGAGTCAATAATGGTTTGATGATACGGTTCAGGACGCCGGTTCAGGGTGCTGAGCAGGTTTGTTTTCGTCTCACGAATATCAAATTCGTAAAGATGCCCCCCCCGGGCCGGAGCGAAATAGGCAATGAAACGATCGCCTGCCAACCGAATTTCTTTGCGGCCATCGAGATTATAATCCTGAACAGCGACATCTACCCAGCGGCCACTTCGCCCTTGAAGCGTTTCAACCATAGAGTCTGCTGCGATCAAATGTTTGTAGATCGCGTTTCGCAGGTGAGGCAAATACAACCCTCCAAACGCTCCGTGCCAATACGGACAATTGCACTGACCGCGATACAATTCCATGCGGGCAGCCTGCAGAGCCTTGTTTGAATCCGAATCTTTCAGCTCTTCAGAAAGTTTCTGTAAACGATCGCTGACTTCCAGCGACCGGCAATACATCTCGTTACTTTCCGGGTACTTCACCAGAAAGTTCCGCCACAGTCCCGCTCGAAAAAAAGGTTTCGTCTGTTCCCAGTTCTCTCCCTGTTGCAGAGACTTCAGGGCCTCTTGATAGATCGGCTGTTGCTCAGTCGGCAATGCCCATTCTGTCATTTCGCGGTAACTGGCGTTTGGAAGATAGACTTTCCCCAGCGGAGCGACCGAGTCAACGGCTTGTCCCATCGTGACCACCTGCAGCCACTCTGAGTTTTCCTGAAGAGTCGAAAAGAAACGTCGTAACCAATCCTTCTCACCATAAACGTGAGAGTGCGTCCCCGGCCAGGAACCGAATTTTTCTCCATCATCTCCAAAGGAAGCGATCGTCCCGGGAAATCGCTCGGCGAGATTTTTCAGATACTCAATCGTCTCGTCTGGATCAGACCATGGGATAGTGTATCGCAATGTTTCGTCGTCGGGAAAGACGCTCAGTAAGCGACCTTCGTTTTCGGTCAGGTAGTACCCGTGCAGTTTGTCATCCGAAAACCCTGCCCAGCGAAAGTGTGAATCGTCAAGGATCGTATACTCGACTCCTGCGTCAACAATGTCGCTGGTGAAGGATGGCTCCCAGACTCGCTCAGGAACCCACATTCCGCGAACGGTCGTATCGAAGAACTGTTCAAGGTGCTGAACGTAAGCTCGAATCTGTCCAACCCGGTCTCGGCTCGGAATGGATGCTAAAATCGGCTCGAAATACGGACCACCTAGGATTTCCAACTGTCCCAGACGAACAAATTCTTTGATCCGATCCAGATATTCAGTGCGATTGACCTGGAGCCATTCGAGCAGGCTTCCCGAGATGTGCATTGTTATCGGGATATCAGGAAACTCGTCCATGACATTCAAAAACGGCTCGTAAGCTTCCCGACACGCTTGTTCAAAAACACCATCAAAATTGCCAACCGGCTGATGATTATGGACCGCGAAGATGAGCCGTAACGAAGGAGACATCACAATTCCAATATGACTCGAGAAGAAAAGCCATTCAGCCACGGCAGGTTCCGTTCCGAATGACTCGACACAAACGTCGTGGTGTTCGTGATAACACTTTTTGAAATCGGGTTGAATGGTCAGCGTCGCTGGAGGTCTGATTTCCTTAAAACCGATCTGATTGACTCGTTAAAGTTGCTGAGGCTTCTCAAAGAAATGGTAAGCTGCGTAGGGTTGGCAGATTACAACGACCACAAATAAATGGTTCCCACATTCCGTTTGAATCAGCCAGAGCGAGAATCTCCGGGGAAAGAATTTTTGACGAGTAGCCCGAAATCCCTGTGAACTCGGAACCTGAATCCCGGTTAGCGAACTATCATTGTTCTCAAGCATTTTTGAAACCGAAAATCCGAGAACAGCCTCGTGTCGACGATTCCATCGACAAATTGATTTCCGACGAAAAACCGGTAACGAAAACGGCAGTGAAGGCGAGAGAAAGTTTCTCACTGTCACAAACAACAGACCTCACCTGTTCCACTGGTGACGACAAAGCACATTCAGTTATGACAGTCGTACAACCGAGCTTTGAAAAACGGAAGCAGTTGCAACGAAGACCAGATGAGAAGGCGGTCATGTTTCAGACATGGCAGAAGTTACTGTTTCTCCATTGGCGTTTTGATCCCATCCAAATTCAGAAACTGCTTCCTCCCGGCTTGACGGTCGACACTCATCAGGGCTCTGCCTGGGTCGGTGTTGTCCCGTTTTATATGAGAAGCATTCGACCAGTTTGGTCTCCGGTTGTTCCGTATGTTTCGAACTTCCTGGAGCTGAACGTCCGAACTTATGCTTACGATGAAAATGGTCTCCCCGGCGTTTGGTTTCTTTCACTCGATGCGAACCGCTGGCTCGCTGCTCAATTCGGGAAAACTTTTTTCAGACTTCCTTACTTCTGGGGAAAGCTGACCGCCAGAGAAGATTCGGCGAACTGGATTAAATATTCCTGCCGCCGCTTCAGTGATCCGAAAAAGCAAACTCACAATTTTCGATACAGGGGAACCGGGGCAGCCTCGACGGCTGTCGAGGGAACTCTCGATTTCTTTCTCGTCGAGCGATACATACTGTTCACCGAACTCAAGATGGGACAACTCGCAACCGGGCAGGTTCATCACACGCCGTATGAAATCCAAACGGCTGAATATTCGGAATACAGCGAGGAGATTCTAGGACTTCACCCGCTAGAACTTCCTGGCCGCAAGCCTGACCATGCTGTCTATTCCGAAGGGGTCGATGTAGAAGTTTTTGGATTGAATCGCATTTAACTCAAATCAGCGGCTGGATTTCCCACAGCTTCAATCTTCGCTGCTGATGACGCGATCTGTCGTTTCCCAACGAGCTTTTCCAGTCTGGCGATCGATCGTAACAAGCAGCTTTTCAGTCCGCTGTACAACCTCCCCGCCACATTGCCCGGAACAATCAAGCGCAGCACCATCATTGAACAGAATTGTAATTTCCACGTTCACTTCACCCTGCTCACCAATGACAGCTTGCTCGAAAGATTGGAGTTCGGGATCAGAAGCATGACCACCGCAACGAGTGAGACGTCGCACATCCATGACCGCAACGAAGGTCCGCAACTCTTCTTCGAGAGCCTTGCTCAGAGTGGGCTCATCTGTGACAGCGAGTGTTTTTCTGAATGCCATTTGAAGAGTCACCAATTGTCTCGAACATGTTCGTGTTTCTGTTACCGTGAAGAACGTCTCTTACCACGGGATCAATTGTAGACCACGAGAGAGAACCCGTACATCATTTTCAAAAAGGCTCTAACCTGTAACCCGAGAATACGCTCTCAAACACACATGAAAAGAGCCCATCCTACAAGCATCCGGGCTGGTTATAAAATTTCTCAATTCTCCTGGGCTCTGCCAGAAAAGAAAAGTACTCAGGCGTCGTCGGCAACTTGGCCGGAAAATCGGTCGATGATGTTGTTTTGTTCGTCGAGAATCGCCACCTGCGGTTCGAATGACTCCACTTCTTCAGGCTCTAGAGACGCGAACGTCATCAGGATGACGCGATCATGTACGCTGGCAAGGTGGGCCAGTGCCCCGTTCATCTTGATCACCTTTGACCCACGTGCTCCGGGGATAATGTAGCTTTCTGCACGAATCCCGGACTCGCAATTGGAGATCATCACTTTTTCGTACGGCAGAAAACCGACCTCATCCATAAGATCGCGGTCAATCGTCACGCTGCCATGGTAATGCAGTTCCGTCTCAGTGACGGCTGCCATATGAAGTTTCGCTTTGAGAATTTGCAGCAACATGAACTTAGAAACTAGGAGTTGAGGATCAGGATTCAGAAAAATTAGAAAGCAAAGTGTAAAGTGGCGTTGGAGTGAGTACCAGTCGAGGAATCGAATTGTCTTTTTCAGGACAGAGAGAGTTTCTGTGTCGGTACTATAGAGCAGTATTCGTGTATTTTATTCGCTACCTGCCGTGTGAACAGGCGATTTCTCATTTACAAAACCCGTTGTCCTCGGGCTAACGGGAGAGCAACTTGCATCAGCCTCAAGAGATATGAAATCTTCAAGCTTCTTAATTGTCGTCGATCTCTGACCAGTCGACGAGTTCGATTTCTGGTCGAACGACTTCTTGAATTCCAGTTCGTTGACTGGTTTTCACACCTTTCCCGCCGCGGCCGGTCACGGTGTATTTCAGTTGACCGAAGCTGAGTTCTTTTCCGTTCTCATTGATTACTTTGAGAACATCTCCCGGACGAGTTAATCGCTTCGCAGCTAAAACTATGTCATCTGGATCAGAAAGTTTTAAGCCACGAACACCTTTTCCAGCACCATTGAGAATCGGAACATCTGCGACCGAAAAATGGATTAACCGAGCAGCTTTAGAAATCAGGAAAACGGTATCCTCTTCGCCCATGATTTCAACATGAATCACGCGATCTCCTTTGGCGAGACGACAATACTTCCGCCCATTTTTCGTCGAGGCTGTTCTGAATGAAGAGAGCGACAACCGCATCACTTGTCCTTGCGCAGTGGCAATAAAGAGATACGGCTCAGGGGGATAGTCTTCGTACTCGATGTCTTCAGGAGTAAATCTGGGGTCGGTCGAAAGTGCTGTGATGATCGCCGATCCATCGCTCTGCTTGATGTGCTTGGCCAGTGGTTCTCCGTAACCGGTCGAGGGGGGAATCTGGTCCGCTGGCAATGTGTACGCAGTTCCATCGCTGGAAAAAAGAATCATGTGCTCCAAGGTCGAGGTCGGATAGATCCCGATCACTTCGTCCCCTTCACGCACTCGCAATTTTTTAATGCTCGAGATTTTCCCAAGTCGCCGGATCCAACCTTCAGCGGTGAGGACAATGTTGGTGTTTTCTCGCACGATGTACGCCTGCGGATCGAATTCGCCGATTTCTTCAGACGAGCCAATTGCGGTTCGGCGTTTGTTCCCGAAGTTCTTTTCGATTTCGTTCAGTTCGTTCTGAACTTCTTTCCAGAGCCGTTTGTTTGATCCAAGGATTTTACGAATTCGATTTGCTTCGGTTTCTTTCTCTTCGAGTTCTTCTCGGATGCGGCCAATCTCGAGAGAGGAAATACGATACAACTGGAGTTCGAGAATCGCAGTCGCCTGCTCTTCGTCAAGCGGAAACTCTTTGATCAGTTTCTGGCAAGCGTCCTGCTTTCCGGAACTCTTACGGATGATTTTGAGCGCTCTTTCCAGTCCATCGAAAACGATGACAAACCCGTTGAGGATATGAATTCGTTTTTCCAGTTGAGCGAGCAAATACTCGAAACGTTTGCGAACCGTGTCGAAGCGGAAATCGAGAAAATGCTGCAGCAATTCCAACAGGGAGCAGCGTTGAGGCAGCAGCGCGCCATGCTCATCCGGGACGAGACACGTTGCGTTGTACGCAAAGTTTTCTTCCAACCGGGTATGCTTATAGAGATAGGACATCACGGTTTCGGGATCGGTCCCGTTCTTAATATGCAGAACGATTCGCAAACCATGTTCGCCATCTGATTCATCGGCAACTTCGACAAGTTGAGGAAGTTTTCGGGAGTCACGAATATCGCCCAGCGAGTTGACGAGACCGCCCGTTTCAACACCATAAGGAATCGAGTAAATCACCAGTCGATTCTGGATCTCTTTGCGTTTCTCTTTGTCGAACCTCCATTCCGCACGGACTTTGATACTTCCGCGACCTTCGCTGTAAATCTCTTTGAGTTCTTTTGCATCGGTCACAATTCGCCCACCAAGTGGGAAATCGGGACCTTTGATATACCTTCGAAGTTGGGCAACCGTCGCGTCAGGATGGTCGATTAAATACGTCGCTGCTTTGATCACTTCGCTCAGGTTGTGAGTCGGAATGTTTGTCGCCATTCCGACAGCGATTCCCTGAGTGCCGTTCACCAACAGGTTTGGATACTGCGACGGCAACACGACCGGTTCAGTACGGGAGGCATCGTATGTCGGACGCATTTCGACGGTGTCGTATCGCAATTCCGACATCAACCGTTCAGCGATAGGCATTAGTTTCGCTTCGGTGTATCGAGATGCCGCCGCGGGCAACCCCATCACGTTTCCGAAGTTTCCTTGCCCATGTACTAGAGTTTCCCGGTAGGTGAAATCCTGAGCGAGTCTCACCAACGCATCGTAAATCGCCTGATCACCATGAGGGTGAAATTTTCCGATGGTATCCCCGACAATTCGCGAGCTTTTGACGAACTTAGCATCCGGAGTCAGTCGCAGTTCGTTGTACATCACGTACAGAATCCGTCTCTGTACCGGCTTGAGACCGTCGCGCACATCGGGTAGCGCGCGCGACATGATGACCGACATCGCGTAGTTCAGATATCGACGACGCGTTTCATCACTGATGGATACAAACTGTAATTGATCAGCATCGCCGTCTCCGTTTGATTCGGCGGTGGCTCCATTCCTTGCGGCCACTCTCTTCTCCTTCTTTCCGTTAGCTGCTCGCGATGCGATTCAAAAAATGAGTGTCATGATTTCAATGAAAATTCGTACGCAACGCCGAAATGGTCATAGAACTGTTGCGAACGCAATTATGTGTTCATATCGGTGTGCACGGTCTCGCGTACGACTGCGATTTCCGAAATTTCGGAGCAAATCCGGCAAGTTGCTGTGATAGCGAATCTGGTGGGGAACAGCAACAAAGAGATGCCTGAGATGCGACTGCTCATCACCGAAAGTCGCATCACTTTTGCGAAATTGCGAGGTGCAACGGACGGAGGACTTGTTCGATGACATGCTTTTCGAGAAGCCGTTCACAGTCATGGCGAAGTTCATCGAGTGTTTCGACAAAGCTTCCATTGTGCGGCAAACTCCCGTATTGGCGAATCGTAAAATAAACGCTGATCGGTTCTTCTGTGTAGTCCTCACGGCGGACCTGATAGGCGTTCGTCCGAGTCTCGATCATCAGCCGAGCCTGTCGGCGACAATCGTCCGTCAGCGCCATGGTGATCGATGGCTCAAAATTGAGTGGACGTGCCCCTTCGATGCCGAGAACTCCATCGAACGCCGGTCCCATTCCAAGTGCTTCTGCGACCAACTCGTCATGATTGCCTCGGTAAAGGAAATCGAACCCGATGAGAAAGTCGAGAGCTTCGCAATCCAGTGGACTCACAGACAACATATATGGAGCAAGCTCGAGTGCTAACGCGTGCTGTGGAACGGCATCTTCAATCGTGGTCGGATTCACGCAGCTACTACAGATTCGCCGTTCTTCGATGTTGACCCAACGGTAACTCGGCTGATCCTTGTCTTCTTCCAGCACGAACGCTCCGTTGTCGCGGGTGTAGAAGTTTCTCATCGAGGGATACGACTTTTGAAAACGTCCGAAGAATTCGAGAACAGTTTCTCGTTGAGAGGGGAGAGGCATTTCAGTGTAGAGATTCATATTGACGAAATAATCGTCGGAAAGTGAATCATAAATGTTCATGAATTCTCCCGTCGCTCACCAAGAGACGATGTGAACTTGGTGGTTGCAGGTTGTGTGAATGGCATAGATCGTGGGGAACACGGTATTCTATCGTGAGACAAGGCAACAATCAAAAGAGGCGAAATCATGGCAACTTTGACACGACAAGCGACTCCTACCGATCAGCAGCGTTCGATCCAATGTCAATCAATGGTGACGTTTCCGTCTGAGTTGGGTTGGTTTGGTGTTGTCATGAACCCTGAAGGAATTGAACGCCTCCACTTTGGACACCCTGCAGAAGAAGAGGTTCTGGAACTGATCTCCGAACAGTATGAACTATCCAACAGTACACCCCCGAAATGGTGGAAAAACTCGCAAAAATTGCTGATCGCTTTTGCATCTGGAGAATCTGTCGATCTTTCGAAAATCCCAACTTCGCTGGGGAGACGAACACCATTTCAGCAAAAAGTGATTCGGGCACTTTTGAAAGTCGGATATGGACAAACTGTGACTTATGCTGAACTCGCTGCACGTGCAGGTTCAGCGGGGGCAGCCCGCGCAGTTGGAAACCAAATGGCGAAAAACTGCGTGCCGCTCATCATCCCATGCCATCGCGTTGTCGGCTCTGGCGGGAAGTTGGGAGGATTCTCCGCTCCACAAGGTCTGACGATGAAGCGACGTTTGCTCAAACTGGAAGACGATCAAGCTCAGCTGTCACTGGACTTCGGAAAGACTTCGTAAGTCCATTTGTGCTCATCGCTTACGAGGTGTTCCCAGCAGTTTCGGAACGATGAAACTTAAGACGAAAAGGGCCACTCCAAAGGGGATTAAAATGCGTGGCCGTCGAACGATGAGCAGTAACAACGCTGCAACTCCCACGATCGTCCAGGGAGAAACGTCCGCCCAGGCTGCTGCTCTTCCTTTTGTTGGAGCTGCGTACCAGAACGCCGCCATCAGCAATCCAACTCGAACAAAGCTCCCTCCCCAGAAGCTCTCTTCGGGGTAATTCAACGAAATGATCGCCCCTGCAATGAGGCAAAACACGGCAATGATCCCAACTAAAAGTCGGTTCACTTGAGGTCGATTTTGGTCAGAAGCAGTGTTCATTTGGCGTTCATATTGGTGAAATCTTTACGAATTCGCATCATTAAACAGATTGCAACGACCGGAAATCGTCCGATATAAGCCGTACTACTGGCACTCGAAAATGCTCGGAGATTCATCACTTTTTCCTCATATGAAATATCTCCGAAGAAGACGACACCGTAATCCGTCTGCACGTTTCGATCTCATTTTTATTCTGAAACTGGCATTAACCGAATGCGTTCGGCAATTTTTTGCATCTTACTCTGTTCCTTCACAGGCTGCGCTCATACCGCGGTTGTGACCTGCTTGGAACCTGCTGAAATTGACGTTGCCGGAATGAATCGGATTGCCGTCGCTGACTTCTCCGGTGAACAGGGGGAAGCCATCGCAGCTGTCCTTTCTAACCGGCTTTGGGAAAATCGATTCTACACGGTTGTCGACCGATCTGAACTCACTTCAGAAATTCAAACAGCAAGTTACTCTGAAGGGAGTTCACTTCAGGGAGTTCTCGCTGCTGCCCATCAAGCTAACGTCGACGGTGTCATAGTAGGCAACATCATCGAATATCGATGTGATGATCTCATCCTCGGTGCCACAGACATCGACGTGGACATTTTCAACCAAGCCGATTCCGAGAACAATTCGCCTCAAGCGAACAGTACAATCGACATTGACTTTAATCAGGTCGTGAGAAGAGAGGGGAGCGTGACCATCGCATTCCGCCTCGTCGATGTTGAAACGGGCGAGATTCGAGCAGCCAAACAGGTTTCAAAAAATTATCAGGGTGAGCAGGTGAACGACCAGGGCAATCTTCCGACGCAAGGGGAAGTCCTCCAGATGCTCACAGGTCAGTGCCTGGACGAAGTCGTGAAAATGCTGGCTCCTCACGAAACGGCTTGTGAAATGAAATTCGCAAGTTGCGACTTCTGGACAAAAGGGTCCGCGTCTGTGAGGAAAGGTTTGAAGGCAGTAGAAAAAGGGGACTGGAACGGGGCAGAGAATCACTGGACTCAAGCCATTCAACAGAACCCAAAAAATCATGCTGCAATGTTTAACCTCTCCATTGCAGCTGCCCGCAGGCAGGAATATGACATCGCCGAGCAATACGTGCTCGATGCTTTGAAGTTGGAACACAAAACGTGTTACACAACCGGGCTGGAAAAAATCCGCGAACGTCGGACCGCCTGGACCCGAGCGATAGATCAGCGTGACGCTCGCGTCGTGACTGCCGCGGAATCTCTCTGGCAATAAGTCTTCCTGGAAGTTGAGCACTTGCTATTGCCGACTCGGTTCGACAGCTCCGTCTCCTTCGAGAAACCTCTCTTTCTAACAACCGAACGAAATCGATTGTGAGAAATATGCATCATCGATTTTCCGATAAAAAATCACGTATCCTGTTTTGTGAGTATGAGTGATTCAACAGAAGAAAAGCACTCTTAGAGCAGTTTGCTCTACCGTTTGCCCATGAAGAACGCATTTCTCCGGTAAAAATGCTGATCGCCACGAGGCAGAGCCTGCAAACCAATGCGAAAGAGGCTCTAGCGAGCACACGACCCCGAAAGTGTTCGAACTTGTGAGCGAAGATTTCGAACAGTTGCCAGGTGATTACTGAAATCGAAGAAAAACAACTCCAAAACCGAGACAAAAATCGTCATTTACAATGCGTCAGTTACCAGCTCCAAGTTTTCGAGTTTCGAAAACAAGAGGGCGATATTCATGCGAAATCATTAAAATCCCGAGGTCTCTCTCTGTTTATCAATGCTGGTAAACCCTTTTTTTGGAATACTTTACGTGCCCTTGTCAGTTCCAAAAAGAGAGGGGCCAGTTTAGGCTTCCTGCTAAACAAATCCTTTAGAATTCAGTACCCTACGAATCATTGAGTTCCTGATTTCAATAGCAGGCGAAGATGAATCGTAGAGAATTACACAGCCAAATTTGAACAGAACCGAATAGAACGAACGTGCTTGAACATATTTTCGAAAAACATGCTGCACTCATTGCACTGACCAGTATCTTCGTCTTCGGAACGGGAGCGCAATGGCTCTCATGGCGGATTCGACTTCCATCGATTTTGTTGTTGTTGGGAGCAGGTTTCCTGGCTGGGCCAGTCTTTCATTTGGTGAATCCCGACAAGCTTCTGGGAGAGACTCTCTTCCCATTTGTCTCGATGAGCGTCGCCATCATTCTGTTTGAGGGGAGTCTCTCACTCAAGCTTTCTGACCTGAAGGAAATTGGTTCTGTCCTCAGCTACTTACTGACAATCGGCGTGCTGGTGACCTGGATACTCGGCGCATTGGGCGCCTACATCATCCTTGGATTTACAGGTCCGAATTCTGTTTTGCTTGGTGCGATACTTGTCGTGACAGGTCCAACAGTGATTGGTCCCATCCTGCGTCAAATCCGACCGACCGGGCAGGTCGGAGCCATCGCACGTTGGGAAGGGATTGTCATCGATCCAATCGGCGCTGTACTCGCGGTTCTGGTATTCGAAGCACACCGTGCGTTTCTTGATACCGGAGTCAACGAAGGAACAATGATCGCTTTGGAGAATTTGTTCTGGACGATTCTTTACGGCGGCGGCTCCGGAGCACTGGCAGCGTTGTTGTTGATCTTCTTCCTGAAACGACATGCAATTCCGGATCACCTGGAAGCATTGGTCGCGATGTTGTTCGTCCTGCTTTCGTTTGCCGTTTCAAACATTTTACAAGAAGAATCGGGGCTTGTCGCCGTCACGCTGATGGGAGTGATGGTGGCCAACTCGGGGGTGACTCTTAAACATATCATCGAGTTCAAGGAGAGCTTGAGCCTATTGCTGATTTCCGGGTTGTTCATTTTACTCGCAGCGCGTGTTCCGATTAGTTCCTTTGCGGAACTCGGTTGGCGAGGGCCAGCTTTTGTCGTGTTTATGATCATTCTTGTGCGGCCTGCTTCGATTTTCATTTCGACATGGAAATCGAACCTGACGAACAAAGAGAAGCTGTTTTTAAGTTGGCTCGCACCACGTGGAATCGTCGCTGCAGCCGTTGCCTCGGTTTTCGCCATTCATCTTGGCCCCGATGGAAAAGGGCTCGTCCCAGCCACATTTTTATTGATCGTCGGAACCGTCGTCGTCTATGGGCTCACTGCGTTTCCATTGGCGCGTTACCTCGGCTTGGCGTCCTCTGATCCACAAGGAGTGCTGATTCTGGGAGCAAATGAACTCGCAAGAGCGATTGGTCATGCAATCAAAGAAGCGAATTACCCAGTCATGTTAGTCGACACGAATCGCTGGAACATTTCGACAGCCAGGATGGAGGGCTTGCGAACTTCCAGCAAAGATATCCTCAATGAAAACGCGGTCAACGAACTCGATCTCGGCGGGATTGGGCGACTCATCGCATTGACTCAGAACGATGAAGTCAATTCGATGGGGGCAATGCAATTTTCAGGACTCTTTGGGCGAGCAAATGTCTTTCAGCTGACCCCTTGGCGGCGTGCTGAAAAGCAGGAAAACTCAACCTCTTACCTGCGTGCGAGATTTCTTTTTGGTGACGAATTCAGCTATCAAAGACTGAGTGACCGAATCGATTCCGGAGCGGTCATCAAGGTGACGAAGCTGACCCCTGAGTTCACATTTGAAAACTTTCAGGAAGCTTACGGTGGAACAGCAGTCCCACTCTTCATCTCACAGAATCGAAAGTTGACCGTTCTTGATACAGAACAACACTCTCCGAAGGCAGGTCAAACAGTCATCGCACTTGTTGACGAACCCGAAGGTCACCTTCAGGACCAGCCCAACGGAGCAAATGAGACAACGTCCGCCCCAGTCGAAGGTTCAATTTAGAGCCTTTTTGAAACTGCTATAAAAATACTTGACCAGACTGATGTTGATTCGGTCCCTGAAAACCGCCTTTCATCAGGGAAAACGCTGTACACACGAGACAGAACGCGTACATGATTTCCCAAAATGCTCTAGCACGAGGCAGCAATGCGTATCTGGATATCTTGTTTGTTTCTCAGCCTACTCACCGCGAGTGCCGACGCTGCTGAACCTAAGAATCTTGCAGACGAAATCGTCGCAACTGTGAACTCTCGCAAGATCACGGGAAAAGATTTGCAGATTGAGTTTTTTCAAAAACAATTAGCTGCGACTCCAACGCCTCAGACTCAAGATCAATTGATTGAACAACTGATTGACCGCGAACTCATCAAGCAATTCTTGAAGAAACGAAACGTGACTGCGGAACAGGTCTTGATTGATGAACGGATGAACGCGATTCGGAAACTCGTTGAAAGCAAAGGCGACGACCTCGAAAAAGTGCTTGGCTCACTCGGGCTTCAGGAAGACTCACTCGTCGACATGATTGCTCTGCAACTCGCCTGGAACACTCATGTCACGCGAACTCTCACGGAATCACGGATTCAAGAATTTTGGAAGGCGAACAAGAGTCAATTTGATGGGACGGAAATCAAGGCGTCGCAAATTTTCAAGCGGACTCCAACCGGCACAAGTGATGAGGAAACCCTCAAACAACTTAAAACACTCCGTGAAGAAATAGTGGCTCAAAAGATGACTTTTGCAGATGCCGCAAAGATGCATTCCGACAGCCCCTCTGGCTCCAAAGGGGGAGACTTGGGGACTTTTGAGTATTATGGTCGTGTTGCAGAGCCGATTGCTGCAGCGGCGTTTGAAACTCAACCAGGAAAAATCAGTGAACCATTTCGAAGTCCCTATGGGCTTCATATCGTGATGGTTCATGAACGCAATGACGGAGACCACAGTCTCGAAGATGCCCGTGCACAGGTTGTGAAAGCTCTCTCCAAAACGCTTTGGGATGAGCAGGTTGCACGTGAACGAAAGAACGCACGAATCCAAATTTCCAATTGAATCACTGCGATTCAGTCTGGGAGAGAAGTGGCGAAACTTTGCCTTCTTTGTCGATCACGAAGATCTGCCTGGCATGCGGATCGGCAACAAGAAAACCCTCTTTGTATTGGCATAACCCAACAGGTTTTTGCATCGGTGCCCCGGAGACATATGCCTCCGGTTTGGCTCCCGGAGAGAGTTCTGCTTTCCAGATTGTGTTCGCATAATTGTCAGCGATGTAAATATTTTTCCCTACGATGACACAGTGATGTGTCATTTGAAACGGGCGACCGGGAATCAGTTTTTCAATCTCGCCCTGCTTGCTGATCTTTCGAACCGGATCTTGAAGAGTGGTCACACAAATAAGTTCTCCACTTTCACTTTTCGCCAACCCTCGCACTGCAGCAATGACTGCGACTTCTTCAGGCTTCCCGCCAACTTTGGGAAATGTCCAGATGCGTTGAGTTTCCAAATCGGAAACGATGAGGTTATCACCATCAATCAGCAGGTCTGCTGCAATTCCGATGTGTCCCTGCGTGAGAGGGAGCGGCTTTCGATCTTCTGAAAATGAATAAACCTCGCGCGTGGCCGAATCGCCTGCATACACGATTCCATCATCATCAACCACCACACAGCGAATCGCGTTGAGCGGCGTCCGAAAAGTTTTCGTTCCCTGGAAAAAAATTTCTAACTTTCCATCAACGACTTTCCAAATCCCCGGCAGCTTGCGGTCAGCGATGTAGATAGAGTCCTCCGGACCGACTGCCACATCGAGCGGGTACACCAACTGATCTTGCGCGATGCCAACTGAAGTGATGCTGGCAACAAACATGAACGCAAAAAAGTTTCGAGAGAACATTAAGTACTCACTAGATAGAAAACGTGATGTCTTGAACGACCGCATCGATGCGAAAGCCTCTGAGATAACGGATTTCCACATTATTACAAGAGGCCAATTTACAATTGCCGGATCAGATTCGAAAACCGCAGGCACAGACTTGTGTCATTATCATTGTTGCCGCGTCGATCCAGACGAAGCAATGGTCCCGTGGGACATTTCACTGAGTTCTTGCCGGTCGCTTAGTTTGATCGAATCGGTTCGGACGATTTTAGCTCATCAAGTGAAGATCGGCGAAGGACCGACCAAAAATCTTCGGTTGGCAATTCGCGGGTTTGGTAGGTTTCCAGATAATCTTGAGGATGCGGGGCCAACTGAACGTGATCGTACGGGTAGGACTCCATCCCGACAAATGGGAGAGGTCCTACTGTTTCGCCCGTGACCGTATGCAAGTTTGCATCCTTATCCCAGCCGACATTGTGAAGGATGAAATCTCGTTTCCACCCCGGTCGAAGTGGTTCCTCTGGAAGATCGAATTCCATGATCATTTCATCTCCTGCACCGATGACAAGAAGCTTGTGGTCCGACTCTTCGATCAATTCACGAACGTCGCCGTAACGGGTCAGCTTTCCGTCGATTGCAGCCCAGGGGGTCACTTGAATCGTCTCATTGTACAGAAACTTTTCGGGTGCGTTGTTGGGGCCAAATGCGATTCCGGAAACTCCGCGATAGTGTAATTCTGCGGAAGTACAGGTGAGTTTTTGGCTGACATACTCGTCAGTCAACGATTCAGTCGAAAAGAAAATTCTGTCCCAGTAAAGTTCCATACTGGTCGCAAGACGAATTCGATAATCGTCTGTGAGAAACGCCTCGGTCAGATCGATGGCAATTGTCTTTGTCTTTCCGCCGGGAAATCCACAATAAGGAATCGTTTCAACAAACTCACCACTTTCATTCGGGGCAAGGATTGAAGGCGGAGCCGGACCTCGTAACTGCGAGTTTTCATGAATCGCAACATTCAATCCGGTGTCAGTTGGACGTACCCAACCGGTAAGGAAAAGCGTCAGTTGCTCCGGTTTCTCGGTCAGCCCAAAATCGATTTCGATGAACGAGTCATCGGTGTAGCCCTGCATCAATCTCTTCTCGAATGGTTTAGCATAGTGGTCATCTTGCTGACGAATCTCAGCGATCAGGTCTCTGCCAACGTGGTTGACGACAGAAGCAGGGAGACGTTCATTCCGAACCTGATGCAGTTTGTATTCAGAGATTGATCCCGGTCCGACTTTTTCGTTCGAATAGATATTGATCTCTTCGGGATGATCAATTGCGATCAGTCTGACCTGATCAAAATAGGCGATTTCCCAAAGCTCTTCGGTGATTCGGATTTTGTATTTCCCGTCTTGCTCGGCGAGCATCTCTCCGGGAATTTTCAGGTATTCCCATGGCCGTGCAGGAACAAGTTCGCCAGCAGGATTCTGTAACCCAATCGGAGAGGCCCATAATAAATCCGTAACAAAAACAAATTCGTTTCCGTTCCATGTATACAGATATGGACATGACCCGGAGAGCTTTTGAACTTCCGAGACCAGTTGATTCGCGGAGGGCTGAATCACGTTTTGCGGAATTCCGTTGGTCCATAAAATACGAACGGCATCTGCTTGGGGATGTGAGCCAATTCCGAACTTCGTTTGAGGCGATCGCACAAGTTGCTTTTGAAATTGTGCTTTAACTCGAAGTTCCAGTGTGCTTCCAATTCCAAAGTGATTGATTCGCTGACTACTCGAACCGCTTTCGTTCTCCACGTGAGCAGCGAGTAGTGAAACATCAATCCAGTTATTTTTATTCCCGCCGTTGTTGGTGAAGAGACGAATTTCGCCATCAGAGAGCATGGCGAGATCCTCATCTCCATCCTGGTCAAGGTCTCCTTTGCGGATTTGATGTAACGATTCCGGCATTGCGGTAAGCACATTGTTGGCGTTCAAATACTTCATGGCTGCAGTGCCTCGCAGTAATTCCATCCCTTCCGATGAGACAGAAATGAGATCTCTGAACCCGTCATTGTCGAAATCGAGATCGAGCAGAGATACCGCGGCCTTCTCCGAAAGCGTTTCTGATTTCGTGAACTGAACGTTGCCGGTCTTCGGAACACGCGTGTAGAAGATTTCGATCCCCTCTGTTCCACCGACAAGAATATCCCAGGACCCGTTCCGGTCGGCATCGACAAGCTCTAAAGACTTCCCTTGTCCAAGGCTGAATTTTTGCCCGAACGGCTTCCAGTGAAAGGTTCCGTGTCTGAAGTTTTCCAGAATTCCCAAAGAGCCGTCACTAAGTAAGACGAGAATGTCCGTGTCGACATCGCGGTCCCAGTCGACCGCCAGAGAGTCCACAACCTCGATCTCTCTGGCATTTTCGTCCAGTTGAATCTTCTTGAATTCAAAATTCCCCTGATTGTTCCAGCACGACAATTTTCCATTCGCGACGACTGCCAAATCAAGATCTCCATCATTATTGAGATCGGCCGCGACAACGCGAGTCACATCCTTCAACTCGTTCAATTCCGTTGACGCGGGCATTGCCTCAAGTTTGATCTCCCGGGTATCAGGATTGAGAGACGTCTTGAACAGCTGAATTCCGTCGGCACCGAAGAAGATGACATCTTGCAGCGAACCCTGGCTCGCTGCACTGGTTTCACCTTCAGCCTTTGCTGTCTCGATTAACTCATAATCAAGGTCCGCCACAATGAACTGAGACGGCTTTGTGTTGAGAGTGACCGAGAACTGTTCAACCCAAGATTCGCTCGGAGATGCGTTTCCAAATCCACGAAAAGTTGTCCCGCTGAGAGTCAGAATCTCCAGCCGACCATTCAGGTTCAGGTCGACGATTTGCAAGTCTTGAACGGCATCGCTGATGTCGACCTGTTCAGTTGCGGGTTCATATTTCACTTCAATGTGGTCGTGAGTCGCCTTCTGCAAAACTTCTGTAAGCAGCTCTTCGACCACCTTCGTGAAGTCAATTTGAATGAACTCAAGAGCGTTTTCTTCGAGTTCATTCAAGCCATTCTTTGAAACGGCGTCCGCTGTCACAATATTTTTAATCGGCATTAAGCTCGATTTCGCAGCTGCGGAATTTCCGGACTCTAAACTTGTTTTCGCTTTCTCAAGAAAGGTCAGCACATTGTACCGCGACCGTTTTTCGATTCCCGGCGCAAGTGGAGTCAACAATGTTTCGAGTTCAGTGATCAGTTCCGCCAATGGGGGATCATCACTTTGAGCTGTTGTAATGACCCACTGCATCGTCGCAAAAACATTTTCGGGAACGAGTTCATGCAAGCGATTCAGTGCCTCTCGACCAGATTCCTGCACAGCGCCATCACGGCTGGATTGAGAGACTCGATAAATTTCGTACCAGATCGTTGGATCATCGGGCGTCTGTTTTGCAGCGATCGATAGCAGTTCAATCGCTTTCACTGGTTGAAGCTGCTTTTCAAAGACTCGCGCTTCCAGGCGATAGCTGACAGGGTCATCGGGGTGCAGTTTGCGCAACTGTTGAATCGACTCCATCGCACGCTTTTGAGACGCCTCTGTCGTTTCCTTTCCCGCACTCGCATCGAGGCCGATGAAGAACGACGTCTCTGCAATTGCGAGGTTTTGAATCGCTAATGCGCTCTCAGGAAACGTTTTCAGAATTATGCGAAACCGCTCTGCGCTCTCTAACCATTGGTGGTTTTCGAGTTCCGCGATGCCAAGATTTCGCGATTCTGCTAATGCGAGCAGCTCTTCTTCAGTCAACTTGGAAAGGTCGGTTACCTCTGGTGAGTCATTTCCAGGAGGAACATTATTGATCGGAGCAAGGAACCAAAAGCCGAGTAAGCCGATGACAATCAGCAATAGAACGGCAATGAGAATCGAATAAAACTTCACAGCGACCTCGAAGAAAAACTCAAGTGATAAATCAATACGAGATGCAAATCAGCATCCTGCAAAATGGTGTACTTACTTGTCCCTGGCAATCATTTTTTTGATGGTCTGTGCAATTTGATTTGCGTTTGTCCCAACCGGAATGACAGATGTCACGCCGACCTCGCGGAGTAGACACTCGAAGTCAAAATCTCCTTTGGGGCAGGTCACCATCAGTTGTAACTGACAAGAGAAATTTGCCAGCTGAGTGAGAGATTGCGAATCAATTTGGCTGAAATCGACAATGGCGATTTCATAAGGATGCAGCCTGAGGTGACTCAGCAAATCGTCGACATACGGAAACCACCGAAATGTGATTTCTCGATCGGCCGCGAACTCTCGTTCGAGACTCGCTGTGAGAAACGATTTCTTTTCGCAGACTGCGATCGGTCGAACGCTCACTTCTTCTTGTTCTTTTGTTGCTGTTCTTGCTGCCTGGTTCTGAGGTACTTCATCGTCGGAATGTTTTCGAGAGAGTATTCTCCGCCAAGTTGTTCACGAAGTTCATCACACCGGTCCTGCATGATCTTTAATGTTTTCGCATACTGAGGATCGCTCGCCAAGTTCTTCAGCTGAAGCGGGTCTGTTTCAAGATCGTGCAGAAATTCTCCTTCGGGGAGATTTTCAAAATACCGGGCATAAACATATCGACTTCCGCGAACTCCTTCATACTTCGGAATATCGAAGCGATCCATCAGATGTTCGCAGAAGAAATCGTTCCGCCAGCCATCGAAGGTCGTCCCTTCCACGATTCCTGAAAGGTCACTCCCCTGATAACTGAGTGGCGTGTTTGCCTTTGCGTAATGCGTGATGGTTGCGGGAACGTCGACGTTTAAGACCATCTCATCACGAACCTGACCTCTCGCACGAGCAGGAGCGCGAGGGTCATGAATAACCAACGGAACCCGCAGAGATTCTTCGTAGTGGCTCCACTTACCTGCGAATCCTCGCGAACCTTTGTAATACCCGTTATCCCCCATGAAGATCACAACGGTATTCTTTCGGAAGCCCTGTTTCTCGACGACCTCCAGAACCCGACCGATGTTCCTGTCCAAACCTGTGATCATACGATAGTAGGCTTTGACATTGTGCTGATACTTCTCAGGCGTGTCCCATCTCCAGAACCAGCGATCCCGATGCATCGATGTATGGAAGAATGACGGAAGCTGTTTCCAGAAGTTGATATCGACCTTCGGATCTGGAATGGTGACATCTTCATAAAGGCCATCTTCTTCGGGTGGCCATGGATAATGATCTTTCTTGTCGCTGTCTTCAGCATGAGCTGCGTTGAAGCTGACGGACAAGCAGAACGGTTGCTCTGCATCACAACTGCGAATGAATTCAATCGCCTTGTCGCCGGTGATGTTCGTCAAATGACGTTTCGTTCCGTCGGGCTGTTCTTTGAAGTAGGGATTACGGTTCAGTGGAACAAATGAGTCGAACATTTCTTCGGTCATGCCCTTCGCAACGCCCACACCAAACTTGCCAACAAACCCAGTGCGATATCCTGCCTGCTTCAAGACAACCGGATAAGTTTTGCGAGCGATCTCATCAGCGATCGGGGGTGTTCCGAATGTATACTTGTGCGAGCGTTCCCAGAGACCGGTCAAGATTGTTGCTCGACTGGCTGCGCAAATGGATGTTGTCACGAAAGCATTTTCGAAACGGGTCCCTTGAGCTGCAAGTTGATCAATGTTAGGCGTTTTGACGATCGGATTTCCAGCACAGCCCAGGAAGTCGGCGCGTTGATCATCAGAGAGAAAGAAGATGATATTCGGTCGCTCGGCAGTTTCGGCGAAGAGACAGGTCACCTGAGCAAGTGAAACTAGAACGAAAGAGACAATTTTCAAATTCATTGACGTAGTTCCTCGTTGTTCGCTCACGTGAGCGATTCACAATCCTGTTTATTTGGGCCTGTTTATTTGGGGTGTGCACTCTGCCCTATAATTCCAGCCAGTTCGATCGATGCTTCCGCTTTTGATTCGCCTGCCAATACTGACCTGATTCTACATCCAGACAGGTCAGCCAGCCATCTCCATAGACCCAGGTGTCGATACAAACAGCATGTTGCCGGTTTGCCGGTAGACCACTTCTTTGTGCAGTATGACCACAGATGACGACTTTTCCCGATTTGTGCGGTCTGATTAAATCGAAGCGTTCCCAGTAGAGCGTAAGCTCATCCTGATCTTCGAGGGCTGCATCTTCGTAGACGTAAGCATGCACAAAGATGTGGGTATCCGTCTCGTAATAAGGCCTCAGATCGTACTTGATGAAATTGAGATGTTGAGGCGAAATGTCTTCAATGTTGGGGATTCGTCGTTGGCTTGTCTGCTGATACGACGTCAGCGTTTCTTTTCCGCCACAAGCTAACCAGTGTTGGGGGTTCATTTGTCCTTCAGATGCCGCAAGCATCATCAGTTCATGGTTCCCACGCAGGGCGATAAATCGTTCGTTTGCAGTTTGATCCATCACCCAATCGAGAACGCGTGCGGATTCTGGACCACGATCAACATAATCCCCCAAAGTGATGATGAGATCGTCTTCCTGAATGGGAACCTGCTCCAGCAAAGTTTCCAGTGCATTCCAGCAACCGTGAATATCACCAATGGCAAACGTCGCCATACCTGGGGGCCCCTTCGATTATGCTTCAGCGATGATTTTTTGTAATTCCTCTGCTGAGAACGATTCGCTGAATCTTGCACCTAATTGAGAAACAATCCGGCCAGCAGCATGCGAGGCAAGATGCCCCGACTGCTTCCAGGTCAGTCCATTTGTGATGCCATAGAGAATCCCGGCAGCGTACATGTCACCGGCTCCTGTAGTATCTCTCGCAGCAACGGTGACACCTTCAATCGCAATGGTCTCACCGTTGTGCATGAGCAATGAGCCATTCGGTCCGAGCGTCAACGCGACGTTTTCGGCGTGTTGATGCATCACATGTGCGCAATCGATCGAATCGTGCTTGCCTGTCAGGGCGCGGGCTTCTTCAAGATTACAGAAAACCAGATCAACTGAATTTTTGATGAGCTCCCAGAATTCGTCTTTGTGATATTGAATCAGGAACGGGTCGCTCACAGTGAATGCAACTTTGACGTTGTTCTTCTTAGCCAGTTCAATTGCACGCAGCGCCGCTGAGCGTGTTGGCTCTTGTGTGAAGAGATATCCTTCGATGTAAACGTACTGCGATTGGCGAATCATTTCCTCTTCGATATCATCCGGACCGAGCGATGTTGAAGCACCCAGACAGGTGAGCATCGTCCGCTCTGCATCATCGGTGATCAAGATGACACACGTTCCAGTTTGACCGCTGGCAGATTCAACATTGATCGCAACGCCACGCTCACGGAGATCGCTCAAATAGAAGTCTCCGATTGAGTCGTGGGCGACCTTGCAACTGTATGCAGCCTGGCCTCCAAAGTCGGCAACACCCATCATTGTATTGGCAGCCGAGCCTCCAGCACACTGGGAGACGTTGCTTTCCGAAATCGCGGAGAGAACTTCGGTTTGGACATCCTCATCGACGAGAGTCATGATCCCTTTTTGAAAATTCAGCTTCTTCAGTGTTTCATCAGAGACATTGACCTGAATATCAACGAGCGCGTTTCCAACGCCATAAACATCGTACTTCACTATGGTACCTGCAGCTTCCTGTTGAGAATCGATTTCTAACGTCTTGGGGTGGCAGTGTAGTTGGTTCACGTTCGCAGCGAAAAGGGACACGTCGCAATGATCGGTGAGTTCACTTGAAAGAACCGATTTCCGGGAGTGCAATCGATTCTGATTGTGAACTCATAGCCGAATGCTCGCCACAATTGCCGTGAGCAGCTTTCCACTCTGAGTTCTGCGACTTCTGCGACTTGCCTGAGAGGAACTGAGTTGAATCTCCAAGACGCCAAATTCGTCAAATCCCCCATTTCCCGCTGATTCAGAGCGTCAACGTTGACGACAAAAAATAAACTTGCCATGATAGATCCTCACATCAGTTAATCGCATTCCCTTATTCCAGTTCATTCGAAGCGGGCAAGAATCCCGGATGAATCACGGCTACCCTGCGGTAATGGACGAACAATTCATCAACATGTTGCATTACGCAGCTGCTGTGCCAGCTCCATTGCGTATTGAAGTCACCAGGTTGGGCAAAGAAACTGGTTCAAGCGAGGCGGGGCCAACGGCAAAAGGGCCTGACGAGAAAAGCACCGAGACGATTGAACTGGCAAAGCCATTCGTGGTGATCGGAAGACATCCCAATAGCGATATTGTGATTAACGATCCTGCCGTCTCGTCTCGACATGTGTATCTTCAAGCGATTGGGCCACGAATCGCAGCACTCGATTTATGTAGCCGTTCCGGGACTGAATTTCAGGGGGCTGAGTTTTCAGGATGGCTGTCTCATGAGCATACGATCAAAATTCCTGGTGTTGAACTCAAACTTTCCGATCCGTTTTGGGTGAACGACACTTCATTAAAGCCGCCGACAGAATTTCGCCCCAGGGATGAACAACGAGATGAATACGGCACGCTTCCTAAAGTTGAACTCGAACTGCTGAACACATCTTCGAAAGGAAAGCGTTGGCCGATCAATCGTGTCGTCACATTGATTGGTCGAGACGAACGTTGTCGAATTGCGGTGATCGATTCAAAGATCTCTCGCGTTCATTGTTCGTTACTCCTCTTGCCTTCAGGGTTGTGGGTCATCGACCTCACAGGGAAAGAAGGGGTCTCCGTAAATGGGCAACATTGCAATTGTGCGTTGTTGGCCGAAGGTACCGAATTTCAGCTTGGTCCGTACCAACTTGCTGCAAGGTATCCCGAAATTCCAGCTCAAGCTCCCCCCCCAGCTGACTATGAGGAACGAGCAGAAAACGATTTTCTGACGCAGCACAACCGAATTTTCCAGACTCAGATTTTCGGGGATACGATAGTCGTACTGCCACTTGGTGATTCGCAGGCGTTCTTCTATCAAGACATTCGCCTTGAGACGAATCGCGTGGTCGATGTGATCAACAAACGCCATGTTAAAAACATCGTGATCGACTTCAGTAAAGCGGCAACAGTGGGCCACATTCTTGTGGAATCGCTTTACTCGTTCTGTCGAGCGGTCCCAGGCAAGGCCGCTGTGTGCGCTTGTACTGTCGCCACCTACGAAATGCTTCAGGCCTCGAAATTCTTTCATATTTGGCCACACTACCAAACCCGACAGGATGCTCTGCAAGCTGTCTCAATCCCCGATTGAATCAATTTAGAGCATCTTTCGAATTGGTTTGCAGGTTCTGCCTCGTGGCGAACAGCATTTTTACTTGAGAAAATTCGTTCTACACGGGCAAACGGTAGAGCAAACTGCTCTAGAACTGGTCCTGATCAGTTCTGCGGTCCTGACGAAGACGACATGAAAGCCCCGTTCGATGAGTCCGGGGCTTTTTTTGTCAATTTGGTGTATCATTTTTTCCGTTCGTGCTGCTTCGCACGTGAATACTCCCGAGGCCCCCTTTCAGGATCTTATTACATGACACCGCTCTTCAAGCACGCCGTTTGCCTGCTCACCATCCTCTTTGTCGCAACGACAACATCAGCTGCCGATTCCGACCCGACGAAGCAAGTCATCAACGCAGCAAAATTTGATTCTCTACAAGCTGCCCTGGATGCGATCCCTAAAGAGGGTGGAGTTGTTTTGCTCCCACCAGGTAAGTTCGAAATCACGGAGCCACTCCGCTTAGGGGTTGGTGATGTCTCCTTACGAGGTTCCGGAACCGCCACGCACATCATCAACAAAAATGAAGCGGGCGAGCCAGCATTGCTCATTGCACACCCAGAGTGCAAGAACGCCAAGACAGACCGCAAATTCAACTTATGGAGAGTACACGTCACCGATTTGCGAATCACCGGCAACGAAAAAAGCGGTGCCGGGATCGAAGCTCGACAGGTAAATGAAATTTATATCGAAGGAATTACGCTCAGCGAAAATGGTGGAGACGGAGTTTTCCTGAACTACTGTTATGAAGATCCGCGTATCGTGGATTCACTGTTTACTTACAACAAGAAAAACGGTGTTCATCTGGCTGGCTGTCATGATATCGTCGTGAATGCTAATCACTTTGAAGAAAATCAGGACGCCTTACTCTGCACTGATGGGTTCAACCTGTGTATGAATGGGAACAATCTCGATGACCACCTTGGTCATGGTGTGATTATTGAAAACACCTATGGCAGCGTTTTGTCAGGAAATATGATTGAAGAGTGTGCCGGGACTGGAGTCATTCTGGACCGCGATTGCTACGGCATCACTCTCAGTGCCAACGTGATTGCTCATAACGGAGCGGGGATCGACCTGCGTGATGCCCATGGCTGTGCGGTCTCGGCAAACACCTTCACGATTCTGAAAACGAATGCGCTACGCATTGGCCCCGATAGTGGACGCATCACCGTAACCGGGAACAATTTTTCGAACAGCTACATCGGAGAGAAATCGATCAAACGAAAAGTGGATGATGCTGCTGCTGGAGGCATGTTGATCGACAACGCAGCCAACATCAGCATTACCGGTAACGTCTTCTCAGGATTGACCGAAAAAGCAGTCACCCTGAAAGGCGAGCGGAAGAATATCGTCTTCGCCAGCAATGTCCTGGTCGATGTTGAAAGCGATCTCGAGTAGCAGACGAAGAATCCTTCACCCGTTGACACACATAGAAAAACGCCCGGTTCGACAATTCGAACCGGGCGTTTAATTCTGAACTGATCCTGAAACCTGATTTCGCTCTCTCGATCAGTGAGGAAAGCGAGTACTCCAGAAATTTCCGGACTGGTTGCAATAAGGGACTCGCCTGTTACTCCTGGTTCATCAGCTTAGCTGGAGGAACGAACGAGGCGATTCGGTGGAAGGCTTGTTCGACTTCGCTTTCCATATCGGCAACACTGGCTCCTCCGGGAACATCAATAAAGTGTCCGCCAGCAAGGTGAGCGATTGCTCGCATCAGGTCACGATCGGCGTCGATACCCACACTCATTGTGTGAACCGTAATTCCATTCTGAACGGCGTTGTAGGCAGCGGCCAACACGTATCGACGTTGCGAACTGTTGGTGTAGTAATCGTTGTTTCCATCGCCATCGTAGTCAAACAGTTCATCCCAATCCCATCCCAACGGAAGGGAACTTATTGCCCCCGCGTCCATGGTGTTGGTGTTTCCATCGGTCATTAGCAGAATTGTTCTTCGTGCTCCTGCCCGGGAGTTGTCGAGAATCATTTGGATTCCATCCTCTAGACCACCCCCCATGTTTGTCGCATACGAGTAATGAGCAGCCTGTTTGTACTGCATCAGATCTCGAATCGCCTGATAGTTATCGGTGATCGGCTCGGAGGAGATGTTGACCGATGGGATAATTGGATTAGAGTCATACATCGTTTTTTCTTGGCGATGGGAGGTGTCGTAACTGACCATTCCCAAGTGATCGTCAAACCCAAGGTCTTCGAGGAAGTCGCAAAGCAACAGGTGTCCTTCCTTGATCGCATGGAAAGGGAAGTGACGTGTTTTCCAGAGGTCTGGAGTTTCCCAGTGACCGGGATAATCCCGCAGGATGTAATTCATCAGGGTCAGTCCACCGTATGTCTCGCGGAAACCTCGGCTGGAGAACTCGGAGTAGTTCCGAGCATGATTGATAAACCCGTCCCAACTTCCCCGAGGGTAAGGGTAATTGCCCGTCAACCCGAAGGCCTGTCTGACTTCCCAGTTGCTATCGTCGAACTGAAGTGTGACCTCATTGCCTCCGTTAGGAGCGTTGAAGTAGTACCAGTACGATCTCCCGTCTGATACCTCGAGATACATATAGTCGATCTCCTTCCACGAACTATACGACGTATTATATGGACCACTGCTCCCATAGGAACGATAGTCCGTGGAGTTGTCGGTGAAGCCAACGTAAAGCTCGCGAATTCGCTGCGGTGAGGACATCGTTGCCGATTTTCGATTCGCAGCATACGTGACTGAAATTCCACTATTGGTGATTGTCACCGCTTCATTTTCCGATGGACCACGAGCAGTGACCCAGGCGGTTTCAATATCTTTCGAACCATTAATACTGACGCTACTGCCGCTTAAGCCATTGAAGGTCTGATAACTGTTATCAGTGTACTTCACCTGAACTTTTCCGATCTCTCCAGCGCTTGTCACTTCGAGATCATCATATTTAAACGTGACGGTCGCAGTGACTCCGTAATCCGATTTAGTAGTTGTGAGATACTTAGGAGTAAATATCAGCGAGCCCGTATTTGGCATCTGAAGGTCGTTCCACACCAGTTCCAGATTCTGTTCAATTTGCGAATCGGAAAGTCGTGCGGATGATTCATTATTGAAGTAACTGTCAAAATTCATCGATCGTGAAAAGTCGTGAACGACGACGATATCTCGCGACTCCACATACGCAACTGCTTGCGCAACGACGGTCGAGTAGCGGTCTCCCGTCACTCCTGCAAAGAAGAGTTTCAACTTCCCATCCTGAGCGGAGGTATCATTGTTGTCTCGACGAGCGATGACTTTTACAACGTTTGAAGGGGAAGCATTCCAGGTGACGTCGAACTTCTGAGTCGACTCATTATAGGAACGACGACCAAAAATGACGTCGATCTGCTTATCAATGAAAACATCATTCAGGGATGCAACATCTTTGGCGGCGATGCGAGCCTGATCTCGTGAATATTGAGTGACATCCGCTGTTCCAACAGGTGCGGTGTTGACGGCGTTTGTGATTTCCTGTGCGGCAGCCAATGCAGCAGCATCGACGGCATTTTGCATCCGCGTCTTCACCAGATTGATATATCCGATGTCGACTGCCAGGGACACGAACGTTAAACACCCGACCAGACAAATTGCTGAGAGGACGATAAACGCCCCTTTCCGGGTTGTTGATTCATCCTCCTTCAACAAATGAAGTTGACTAGTAAACTGTTGGATTTTCATGGTGGATTCTCTTCAGGTGTAGTGTTGCCCACTATCTTCTAGCTTGAAAGATCCGAGCGACCCAGGCGAAAGACAATTTTTGACGTCAGCGTTTGCCCACTCATAATTTTGATAGGAAACGTACTGACATCCTCATAAGCGACAGTAGCGGTGAGCTGAAAGTTTTTCAGGTAGTTACTCGGGTCATCCAGGTCAAAGTCCTGTCCAGCTTTGGGGCCATCTGCATGTGTGAGTGTCAACGTCACTTCGTCCCCAGGGACACCGTTGGCTTTCAACACATTTCGAATGTCGAGCAAAACTTTTTCCTCTGTCGTCATTCCAGGTGGAACGACACCGTTGTAGTGCATTGATGCCAGTCGTCCTCCTTCCCGGAGGGCCGAAGTCATGTTCGTTGAAATGTCCAGAGCGCGGCCCATTTCAGCAACACCAAAGATCAGTGAGACGAAAATCGGAGCAACGATCGCGAACTCCACTGCAGCAGCACCTGTTCGTTGAGCTCGAGTTGAAATTTTAGATTGGGTGGATATTTTCATTTCACGAGTCCTTATTCGTGTCGCATGACAGATTGACCGGAGAGCGTCAGTCCATCGAGCCAGATTGGGGGAATCAGGGCCACTTGGTCGTAAGGGACAGTCACGCGGACAACGAACAGGTCGCGTGTTTCGAGATCGCTTAGTTCAACAGCTGTCAGCGTTGACGAATCGAATGTGTCTGCGTTGTAACTGGGAGAATCAAAGATCGATCCATCCAAAACCGAAACCGTAGCAGCTGCCGGGCTCAGGGATGCCGTAAGGTACGAATTCGCTTTTTCAATCGCCTGAGCCGAAGTGACTCCTTCCACGACACCAAACCGGGCGGCACGTTTCGCGGATGCATTCAGTGTGTTAATCACCAGATAAACGTGCGAAACTTCCAGAATCATTGCCAGGAAGATGACAAACAACGACGAGACGAGTGCAAACTCAACGAGGACTGCACCAGACCGTGCTTTCTCAGACTTTCGAGTGGTTAAAATTCTCATTGAACCGACTTGTCTAGGGGAGAAGACTATATAACTTCCTAATAGTTAGCTTGCGGTTTTCTACGAGGTCTCATGAATTCCAAAATGCCGTAATTTTTTTAAAAAAAAACTGAATTTTAGCAAAACCGCTTCTGAACAATTCGTTTCATTCATTCACCAAACATAACCCCAATGATGCAGAAAGGCGTCGCGTCGATACAATCCGACGCATGAATCGCCAACTTACGATTGACGTAGCGTCTCTTGCTCGCAATCGTTAATCCGTGTACGAAAAAGACTGATCATCGCCAACGGCTGACCAACTGTTATGAATGAACTGCTCCAATATCTCTCGACGCTGTCCTCACTCATTATTGGGATGGTCTTTTGCGTGCACCTGTTTCTGTTTTTCGTGCTGTGGCTATGGTCACGTCGAGACCTGAAGAAGATTGCCTCGGCGCTCTTTGATTTCACACGAGGGCTGAAGAACCAAAGTCTCCTCGATTCGACCGCTCATTTGTCTGACCAAATTGACGCATTTCTTTCAGACGTCAACGATGTTCTGGACGAAGCCGACCGTCAAGCGGATCGCCGGGCCCTCCTCGAACGGATGCGAGTTCTGGATGAAAAACGTCGCTATTTGAACTCAATGTTCTTTGAGACGTGCTACAACATGGGCCGCACGATGATCGAGGCCTACCCACTGGCCGGAGTACTCGGGACGATTCTGGCAATCGGAGTCGCACTGCAAACAAGTGCGGCAACACAATCGACAGCGACCGTCGGTATTATTCTCGGACGGTTCGGAGACGCAATCTGGTCCACGGCAGCTGGCTTGCTCGCTGCGATGATTTTGATGTTTTTGAATAGTTGCCTCGAACCGGCATTTAATCGGCTTTCGGAAAACCGTCAGCATGTGAGAGAAACAGTTTCACGCGTTAAACGGGAATTGGCGTTTGTGCCGCCGGCCATCGAGGAGGATGAAGAATGATCGTCCCTCGAAAGATGACGCTGCAATTGACGCCACTTTTGGACTTGTTGTTGATCGTCATTTTTGCGCAGTATCTCGAAGTCCAGGAGACGCAGGTCGCGGTTGAAAAAAACGCCGCTGCCGCTCTGGTTGAACGCGATGAAGCAATTGCAGCCGTGTCCAAGATGGAAGAGCAACTTCAATTCGCCCAAGTCAATCTCGAAGAAACTCTCGAACGGGAGCGGATCGTCGCAAAGTTGCTGTCTGAACTCTTCGAAATTCCAGACCAGGACATTGAAAAGCTTCTCAGCCGACAGCTCGCTTCTGGAGTTTTGGCAGATGTCGACTTGGAGAATCTCAAGGAGCGAATCCGAAAACTTTCTGATGAGAAGTCAAATCAGATCGTTTCCCACCTACTCGCTTACGAGGAAATCCGGAAACGTTGTGACGTGTGGAACATTCATGTGACCCCGCAAAACTATCTCACACTCACGAGCGATAAGACGACCCTGCGAATGCAATTCCCTCGAGATCTTTCGACGGATTTTGCTCAGCAGGACTTTATCAACCGCTTCATCGAACTCGCTCATACGTTGCCGGAACCCAAAAGTCTGGTCATCCTCATGCTGACTTACGAGAGCGAATCAACTGAAGGCGATCTCGAACCAGTGCAGGAGGCACTCCCGCAAATCACAGTCCGCCTCAATTTCGAAAGTGCAGGTCGATCACGATACGATTACGCAGATCTTGGCATGCGGATTGAATAATTCACGATTCGATTTTCCGATTCAGTACTTGTCCATTCCTGTAAACGTGGCAGTCTCAGCAACGTTCTATAGAAGCAGCTTGCTCTCCCGTGTGCCCGTGAAGAACACGTTTCGTCAATAAAATTGCAGTTCGCCACAAGGGAGCACACGAACGCCAATTCGAAAATGCTATCATTCGTCTTGATTTAGGTATTCGACAAGACACCTTGATGTTCATATCATTTGTATTCAAAGTGTTGTTTCTCTTTGATTAAAATTTGCTTCTGGATGAAATCATGCAAGTACGAAAGCGATACGTTGGAGGCGCTGCCGTGATCGTTGGGCTGGCGATTTACTTAAGCCAGTTCTTTGCAGGGATGGGGACTGGAACAGGAAACGATCAAGGTGATCAACCGTCGAAGAGTGTTGCCACAAGTGATGCAGCGAGCGATGACGGCAAAGCCCCCGACTTGAATAATGTCTCTGCGACCGGAAATCTCGACACCACGATGATGTCGTCGCCCTCTGAGGACCCGGTGGTTAAAAAGATGATCACGATCACAATCCATGAAGATCGTTACCGCTTAACAACAGACCTCGATCCGATGACCGGGGTCGACATCTCCCAAAGCGAAGTCGTCCAGCAAACCCAGAAAGCGACCGGGGGAGAACAGGGTGTAAAAATTCGAGTCCTTCGTCAAAAAAATGCACAAGTTGGAGCGAAACTCGGACTGTACGAAGCACTGAACAACGCTGGCGTAAAACGCGAAGAGATTCAGGAAGTCTCCGGCTTTATCGACTAGAGCATCTTTCGAACTGGTGTACATGACCTGCTTCGTGGCAAACAGCAATTTCATTGATGAAACGCGTTCTTCACGGGTACACGGTAGAGCAAGCTGCTCCTGGAGCAAGTTTCTTTTGGGTCTTCAGTCTCCCGTTTAGAGCATCTTTCGAATCGGCTTGCAGGTTCTGCCTCGTGGCGAACTGCATTTTTGCTAGAGAAATGCGTTCTTCACGAGCACACGGGAGAGCAAACTGCTCTAAACAGCTTTCCTATCTTGCCAATCTTGGGCAACTCAAAGGTTCTGCTCATTGATGGGCCTCTGGGGAGGAACCGAATGAAGTCTGGCGAGAAGTGTGCCGATTCTGCCAATAGCGAGTCCTCATACCCTCTGACCCCAGTGAGAACATGTCGACACATCAGGAACTCGATTCCTCGAATACCGAACCTCTTCAACTAGAACAACTTCAGCAGCGGCTCGAAGAGCTGCAGGAGCAGCTTTTGCAGTCCCAGAAGCTGGGATCGCTCGGAGAGCTGAGTTCGTCGATCGCTCATGAATTCAACAATATCCTGACGACGATCATCAATTATGCCAAGCTCGGCCTGCGCCAAAAGGATGCCGATGCCCGGACCAAAGCATTCGATAAAATCTTGAGTGCCAGTCAGCGAGCTGCCAAAATTACGACCGGGATGCTTTCTTACGCTCGATCCAGTTCCGATCGGCGAGAGTCTCATAATTTGGCGTCGCTGTTGAATGATGTCTTAATCCTGGTTGAGAAAGACTTCAAAGTTCACCGAATCGGACTCGACATCAACATTTCGGCTGACCCGTATGCTTCAGTGAACGCAGGACAAATCCAACAAGTGTTGCTGAACTTGATTGTCAACGCCCGACAGGCGATGGAACCGGGACGCACCTTGACGATTACCGTTTCGGAAAACAAAGAAGACAAGATGGCGGAAATCTGTATCAAGGATCAAGGAACGGGTATTCCGGCCGATGTCCTTCCGCACATCTTCGAGAAGTTCTTTACCACGAAGAAAGCAGACAAAAACGGGCAGGGAGGCACTGGACTTGGCCTGTCAATGTGCAAAGATGTGATGGAATCTCACAATGGTCGCATTCGTGTTGAAAGCGCCGTTGGACATGGGACAAAATTTACTCTTCGCTTTCCTTGTAGTTCTCAGCCAGCCTTTGGTTTGAAATCCAGCGAAAAACCCAACCACAATCCTCAGCCGGAACCGTCTCCTGCCACTGAAACGACCTTCGTCTGATGTCTGGATTCTGCTCAGCATTCTGATTTGCTGTGCAGGCTTGCGTCTTTGCTTTATTGCAATTCGATACGATGAGCTGAATGAAGATCCCGATTCCTACCTTGGTATCGCACGGAATCTCATTTCCTGGCGAGGCTACTCGACTCCGGGAACAGAAACACCAACTGCGTTTCGTCCGCCTCTCTACCCGATATTGATTGCACCGATCTCTGCCGAAAACGCAGCCTGGGCTCGTGGAACGCTCAATATTCTGGCTGTCGTGTGTGCATCGATTTTCATCTGGAAATCGGCAATTTCACTCGGGTTATCTCGTTCGGCACAGATTCTGGCAATCCTGGTCTATGGGTTTGACCCACTTCTTGTACGGTATTCATCTCTCTCGATGACAGAGTCGGTCTGTTCATTGATGTCTGCAATGCTGCTATGGAGACTCGTGCAACAGGAGCCACCGGATCAATCGCGGAACTTGAAAACGTCCTGCTGGAAAACGCCCTTGCTCACGGGGATTGTCTTCGGATTGTGTGTTCTCACCCGACCAACATTCTGGGCATTTGGCGGGCTCTTTTTTCTATGGAGCCTCTTCTATTTGAAGTTTCAGAAAGGGGCAACTACCTCGCAATTACTTCGCCGGTTCGCTCTCGCTGGTCTGGGGGTGAGCATTGTCGTTGGACCATGGCTGGTGCGGAATTGCATTGTGTTTCACTCCCCCATTCTGATGACGTCTCACGGGGGGTATACCGTTTTGCTGGGAAACAATGAAGCGTTTTATGCTGAAGTTGTCGAGCAACCCTGGGGGACGGTCTGGGATGGTTCAAAAGGTCCGGGGCAAGGAGTATGGGCTCACAAAGTTAATCAAAAGCTGGATCAACTTGAGCTGTTCTCTGAAGTCGAACGTGACCGCTGGATGGCAAATCAGGCCAGAGAAACGATCCGCAACAACCCGACGCTCTTCCTGAAAGCCTGCTGGCTGCGATTCATTCGATTCTGGAACATCGCTCCCAGTGGACCCGCAGCGGAGAACATTCCAGTCGCACTTCTTCGACTGGTGAGCCTGTATTACATCGTACTCTGGGGATTTGTTGCGGTCGGAATGGCTCGCATTGTTCGATTTAATTTCGCACAACGAATGCGGTGGATCCCAGTCATATTGTTAGTGATCGCATTTACATCTGTGCATTTGATCTATTGGAGCAACGTACGGATGCGAGCCCCTATTGTTCCCGCACTCTCTCTGATCGCAGCCGCTGCCATCTCTCGGAATCGAGCAACGCATCAGCAACAGTTGAACGATAAAATCGATATAATCGGAACGAACGACACTCCGTGAAATCGATTACATCGGTTGTTCCAGGAGTCCCTGATTTACTGAACGGAACGGTCCCTCCGGTTCGATCTCTCTCTACAGGGTCCGCCAACAGATTCTGGTTGGCAACTAGTCACGTCGGCTCATTTCTCAACGGAAGAGGTGTCTCTGTGTACGAAGGATTTTTTGGTCTTTCGAAACGTCCTTTCTCAGCTGTGCCGAACCCCGATTCATTCGTCGGATTCGAACCTGCTCGAGAGGCGCTCGATGCACTGCTGACGTGTATCACGCAAGCACGCGGAATTGCCGTAATGACTTCCGCTGCGGGATTAGGCAAAACTCTACTCTGCAAGCGACTCGCAGAAGATGCTGAAACGCAATTTCAGTCCATCTACCTGAGCACATCCGCATTCAGCACGCGACGTGCGCTGTTGCAAGCGATTCTGTATGAGTTCGGCGTCGAATACGAAGGGCTGACGGAGCAGGAAGCACGCCTGAAGATTCTCGAAGCATCGCGTGCCATCGCTGCCGATGGGCGATTGTTGTTAATTCTTGTTGACGAAGCTCACCTGTTGAACAATCGTCTTTTTGAAGAACTCCGCGGTCTTACAGATTATGCTCCGGACGGAGAAGCATTGATCCGTTTAGTTTTGAGCGGGCAATTTGAGCTCGAAGAGAAACTGACCGACCCGGCGCTCTCGGCGGTCAATCAACGGATCGGTTGCCAGATCTGCCTGGAGCCTCTTTCATTCGAACAGTCAGCGGAACTTCTCGTTAAGAAACTCGAATGGGCGGGAGCGGAAGAAATCGAGTCAATCTTAACGGAATCGGCTCTTGAAGCGATTTGCCGCGCCAGCGACGGGAACCCTCGCTGCCTATGCCAATTGGCCGATCACAGCTTCCTGCTGGCATTTGCTGAAGAGGAAAAACCGGTATCCAGAAACTCTGTCGTTGCAGCCCTTGATGACCTCAAAGAGCTCCCGCTGCACTGGAACGACCTTCCCGATGACGGAATGACTGCCTCTTCGATGCCATTGGAGTCTGCGGAAATCGTTACAGAAAGCTCCAAGGAATCGGATGAATTTGAGACTGAAGAGTTCGAGATCCCAGACTTTCTGAAAGATGCCGACGAGACTCGACACGAACACATTTCTGACTTAGTCGATGAAGATGATCTCGAACAGACGCAACACTTTGATCCCTCTGAAGAGAACGAAATTGAGTATGCCGTCATTGAAGTGGGAGCAGAATTGAAACCGTTCGAGCCCGCTCCCGACAACTCTCCCGACAACTCTCCCGCCAGCGAACAGGGAAGTCGCGAAGAGTCAGGCGATGAATCAGAATCGCATTTCCTCACTCTTCCCATCGAACAGCCATTGGAAATGCAGGAAGAAATTGTTGTTGATAAATTCGCCGAGCTAGACCGAGCAGTTGAACTCAACCATCAACCAGCCGCTGAACTCGATACACCTGACCAAGTCTTCCCTGAGTGGAAAGAGGAGTCGAGAGAAGGTGTTCAAGTGGTCGATGAAAAGGAGCTTCTCGAAACCGTCGAAAGTTTGCGGCGAGAAATTGGATCTGCCGTTGACGAGTCAAAAGAGCGCTTCCACTCCCGCCAGAAGGATCGCGATCTTGATGACTGGCAGAAGCACGATGTCATCCAACCAGAACCACGAACAGAAATCGAATTTCAGGAATGCACCTCTGAAACTGCCGAGGTTGCTGAAGTCGTTGAACCAGTTGAAAAATCTGAGGAACCTCACGCGGAAGATGCCGAGTCGACCGAAGCCGAACCTTCGCACAGGTTTGCCCAACTCTTCACCCGACTCAGCCAACGACGCCGCCAGATTTTACAGCAACGAAACGCCAAATAGCGCGACGCTGTCTCTGCGTCCTATCAGTCCACCGCCGGTCCCAGATAAACAGTTGCAGGGATCGGCGTGTCGATGTGGCCGTGCTTTTCAAATTGATCTGTGATTCGCCATTTTTCAAGGACTCGCTGAAATGCCGCGTCACCTTTCTGGCGTGTGCAAATTTCTTTGACCGACGCAAGTTGCTCATCGTAGTCCCCGTTCGCCATCTCAGGGCTGAGCTCTTCGATATCGAACTTGTAGAGATGTTCCAGAATCTGCGATGCGTTTGTCAGTTCATGAACGAAGACCAAGCGGTCACAGATCGCTTCCCACTGAACAGCTGAGAGCCCGCAACTTTCCAGGTAGTTCTTCTCCATTTCTTCATCGTAGAGGTAAGCAGCCTGGTTGGCCCACGCTTCCTGAATCGATGAGACCATCTGCGGAGTGACATCAGTCCCGTCCTGCTGGGCAATCTTCCGGATTTCTTCCTCAGTTGGTCCGCCACGATTGACTCGCCAATCCATCTCTTCAGCGTAGGCTTTTTCAAATCGCGGAACGAAGTCGCTCTTAGACGCTCGGGACCAGGTTCGCTGAGGGCGTTCTTTAAGAAATTTCTGATAGGCTTTTGCCGGAGTTGTCAGTGGCGTGATACGAGTCAAGGGGTGCTCTTCTCGGCGATCCATTTGATTTTTCTGGTCAGTCGAAATCGTAAACGACGCGCTCCCGTCGTCTGTCAACGAGACAAGATCAAACCAGTTGCCGACCATCGGGTGCTCGTAGAAGACTGCATAGGTGTCGGTCTCTTCATGCAGAAGGGCACGAAGCTCCATCATCGCTGGGATTACGTCGAAGTCGCCGATGACCTGAAATCCCTGCTCCTGCAAGTTGCTGGTCCACTCCTCGATTTGTTGTGCATTCGACCACTCATGCCCCTCAACTCGCAACAATTGAATTCGCAAGGGTGGTACGCCCCCAGCGTGCAATCCGCCAGCGATCCCTGCAATTGCATCCGAAAATTTCTCGGAGAGAGAATCCGAAAGACTCGACAACTTCCAGCGCAGCCAAAAGTACCCTCCGACCACAAGGACGACCAGTGCGAAGATGATGGCCAGAACGATCGCTCCGACCAATTGCAGAAACTCAGCCATCCGTATTCCCTCATTAATTCGAGTGTCTATTCTCTACGACGCTTCTGCATCATAAGCAGGCGAAAATTTTCTCGCCAGAATAGAGGCCAACGCCTGAAGAAAGAAACTATTTTGAATGAATGCTTTCAATGGCTGGAAAATTACGAGAGAATGTATGTTGACGAAATGAGTGGCCTGTGTGAGCCACAATAACATACTCGCTGACCAAACCGAAAAGAGAGAACGATAGCCAAAAGATTGAAGGGCAAGCGTGTAAACTCTGTCTGATCCTAAATCCTGAATCTCCGTCCTCTTTTCCCGTTTCAAACAATCAAACAAACAACCAGCCGTGCGATTCCAAAAAGACACAACTCCGCCCCCCTATCTGAACCGCAGAGACCAGTACCGCATGCTCGGTCTATTCGGGATGCTGATGTTGATTGTGGTTTCTATCGACTTCACACGGAAACCTGAAAACTGGCACTGGTTCTTCTCAATAGGTGAAGAACCGGTTGAAGTCGAACTCAAAGAGTTGTCGCTTGATGAACTCGATTTTCAGGTCTTAGACGAAGATCGAGGAACGCTCCCTCCCGACACATTTGTCGCCGTCGCAGATGAACCGACAATTCAGCTCGATGAACTCGGCTTCAACATCAAACAGATCCCGTCTGAACTTTTGGAGAGTGTCCAAGACAAACGAGTCGGTTTGCTTCGAAGCGAACAAGATGCAATGGACCGCGTCTTAAAACGTGTTCGCGCGTTGAACCAGGATGAGCTACTGGATGCAGCCGATTCCGAAATTGGCTTTCGTGTTGTCTTCACCGATTCAGAAAAATACCGAGGCCGGTTAATCGAAGTCGAGGGAACACTCTGGAGATTGCAGCCATATCCATTCGGCGATCCTGACTCAACCGAAGACGACCTTTGGCAGGCTTGGTTCTTCAGTTCTGATTCCGGAAAAAATCCATGGGTTGTTTTTTTTGCAGAGAAACCTGACGAGGTTGAAGCCGGTGAAGGAATTAACCGTCAAATTCAGACTGCCGGTTATTTCTTCAAGAACTATGGGTACGCGACAGAGCAGGGACTGCATATTGCTCCAATGCTCATTGCAAAAACACTCGTCGTAAAACCGCTTCCCCCTGCCACCGATGCCACAACAGAAAACCTCAATCTGTATGTCTTCATTTTTATGATCACAATCGGCGTATTATTCGGCCTGATGATCTGGTGGTTCGTCCGCAGTGACCGCAAGTTCGACAAAAGCCACCTCGCCGAAATCGCTGAATCTCGCCACGATGCCTCCCCTGAATTCATCACCAGCCTCAGCGAACAAGCCCCGAACGATCCAAACCAACTCGTGCTCCCCAAAGGAACCGAAGAGGAAAAATAAGCTGCGCTCATTTTGGGAACCAGCCCGAAAGCTTGTGGAATGCCTCATTTACAGGCAGCTGGACGCGCAAACTGCTCAAGAGCAACCGACAATTTTCATGAAGCTGGGCCGCGATGACATTTATCGAAGCACTGAGTGAGAAAAATCTCTCGAGAAGAATACATTCAGAGAATGATGTGCTTTCAATTTGAGTGAATGCGTAAACAATTCGAGCCAGGAATCGTGACGGAATTCAGAGCCAACCCGCAAAGAGGCAAGTTGTTGAAGAGAAAGAAGTTACCCGGCCAAGATTTGAACTTGGACTAACAGTACCAAAAACTGTGGTGCTACCGTTACACTACCGGGTAAGCTTGGACGAAAGATAGTTGGTTGAGAGAATTTTGCAAGACGGGTTTTCGGATTCCTGGACTACTTTTTCAAGAGACTTCTCAGCAGTCTAAAGTTCGCGAAAAAATTCCCCTTATGGGAACTGCGGACAAATCGCCAGAGTTTGATATGTCGCCAAGGTCTTGAGTCAGTTCTAACAGGTCTCGTCGTCCAGAGCATCTTTCGAATTGGTTTGCAGGGTCTGCTTCATGGCGAACAGTAATTTCGCTAGTGAAACGCGTTCTTCATGGGCAGATCGTAGAGCAATCTGCTTGAGAGATGACTTTGGCTTGATACATTTCCGATGTGTGATTTTCTTTCGTTTCTGAAAAGTCCCCCGAAAGCCTCTCTGGACAGGCAAGACACAGCGATTCACTTGCTCGTGAAGACCACGATCCTTCGAGATAAAACGCTGAGCTCCACGCGGCTGCTCGCGAATAGACTCTCCGAAAAGGCTCTCCCTTCTCGAATCATGGGGAGCCTGGAATTCGCTGCCGTGGGCGCGTTACTGGTGTTGAAATCTGGATTTGCTAGGATCAATGCACGTTTAAGCGTTGGGTGAGTCTCTCTCAGCGAGTTTGCGGTGTCAGTAGGAACATCATATTTCTCGGAGCTGTTGATAATGAAACTGTTTGTGTCTTTATTTTTGGTGTTAGGGCTGGCAATTCCCTCTTTTGCAGAGGATGGGTATGAGTCACTTTTCAACGGGAAAGATTTGTCCGGTTGGGACGGGAATCCCGAATTGTGGTCGGTCGAAGATGGTGTCATCACCGGAAAAACCAATGGACCGGATCATCTCAAGTACAATCAATTTCTGATCTGGAAAGGTGGAAAAGTTGGCGACTTCGAACTGAAACTCGACTTTCGTGTCGAAGGAAACAACAACTCCGGCGTCCAATATCGATCGAAGGAACTGCCTAACGTCGACAAATGGTCGGTGGGCGGATACCAGGCTGATATTCATGGCAAACCAGAATACACAGGAATGCTATACGACGAACAAGGCCGGGGCATTGTTGCTCAGCGTGGGCAAAAAGTCGTCGTCGATAACAATGGCAAGAAAAACGCGACGAAGCTCGATGTTCCTGTCACCCCCATCGACATCACCAAATGGCATGAATTGACAATTCGCTGCGAAGGGAATCGTCTCACACACAAAATCGATGGTGTGACAACCGTTGAGATCATTGACGATCACGAAGCCGAGCGGGAAATGGAAGGAATCATTGCCTTTCAGGTCCACCGTGGCCCTAAGATGAAAGCTCAGTTCCGCAACATTCGTCTAAAGAAGTTGGGGGAAACCGCAAAAAAAGTGAGTGCGAAACCGACTCCGAAAAAGTCGAAAACGAGACCTGAGCATGCCAAGCCGAAATGGATCTGGCAAAACGAAGGTGAACAACCCGCCAAGCAGGTTTTCTTTCGCAAAGAGTTCGAAGTGAAAGGACCTGTGGCTGCCGCTCGTCTCTATGCGACCTGTGATGACCAGATGACGATTTTTCTGGACGGAACCAAAGTCGCCGAAGGTGGAGCCTGGAACAGACCGGTTTTCGCTGATGTCACCAAGCTGATTGAAAAGAAAACTCCAGGTGGAAAGCATGTCCTGACTGTCGAGGGAAAGAATGGAACCTCCTCCGCTGGACTCGTTGCGGCTCTCAATTTTGAATCGGGCTGGCGGGATGCCTGGTCGATCGTCACTGATGAATCATGGCAGACGGCAACGAAGCCCGCGAAAGGTTGGCGGGATTTGGACTTCAAAACTCCAAAGCATTGGAAAAACGCCGATGTCGTTGGTCAGATCGGTGGAGCACCATGGAATATCACGCTTGAAACTCTGCTTGCAGCCGCTCCACTGAGAGAGCCGGAAGCGACCCCCGAGAACCAGCTCATTGTGGCGAAGGGTTTCAAAACCGAGCTCTTGTATTCCGTCCCGAAAGATCAGGAAGGCTCATGGGTCAGTATGTGTACTGATCCCAAAGGTCGCTTGATTGTGTGTGATCAATACGGCGGACTGTTTCGCGTGACACCGCCGGGAATCAATGATGCCACCGAGGTGGTGATCGAGCCGATTAACGTCGATATTGGAGAGGCTCAAGGCTTGCTGTGGGCGTTCGACAGTCTTTATGTCGTGGTCAACAAAGGGAAAAAATATGAGAGTGGCGTCTACCGCGTAAAAGACACAAACAACGACGATCAACTCGACTCGCTGGAAACACTTCGCCAATGGGAAGGTGGCAGCGGCGAACATGGACCTCACGCAGTCCTGCTGACTCCTGATAAGAAGGGGCTGTATATTGTTGTCGGAAATAAGACGGCTTTGACCGAGTTTGCTTCGTCGCGCGTTCCCGAGATCTGGGATGAAGACAACATGCTCCCTCGTGCGTACGGCAAGGGGTTCATGAAAGGGACTCCTGCTCCGGGTGGTTACATCAGCCGGATTGACCCTGAAGGGAAAGAGTGGGAGCTCGTGACTGCAGGCTTCCGAAATGAATACGATGCCGCATTGAATGCCGATGGTGAACTCTTCACGTACGATGCAGACATGGAATGGGACTTGAACACCCCCTGGTATCGTCCCACCCGAATTTGTCATGTACTGAGCGGTGTTGATTACGGCTGGCGAAACGGTGGCGGAAAGTTTCCGGAACACTTCGCGGATACGCTTCCACCTGTTGTGAACATCGGCCCGGGTTCGCCCACCGGAGTGACATTCGGTTATGGAGCAAAATTCCCTGCGAAGTACCAGAAAGCGTTGTTCATCTGTGACTGGAGCTACGGGAAAATGTACGCCGTACACATCACCCCTGATGGCTCAACTTACACCGCCGGCATCGAAGAATTCATCACCGGGACACCACTTCCGCTGACGGACCTCGTTATCAATCCAGTAGATGGAGCAATGTACTTTGCAATTGGCGGACGGCGAGTGCAGTCCGGACTGTACAAGGTGACCTATACCGGCGAAGAATCGACAGCTCCTGTCGATGCATCAAACAAGGCCGGCAAAGAGCTGCGAGCAACTCGAAAGAAACTGGAAGATCTTCATGTCGGTGATCATCCCGATGCCGTAGAGAAAGCATGGCCGTACCTGTCCCATGAGGACCGGGTGATTCGCTACGCAGCTCGGACTGCGATTGAACATCGTCCGGTGAGTGAGTGGAAAGAGAAAGCACTCAACGAAACGAATAACGTTGCGCTTCTTGAAGCTCTCCTCGCATTGGCTCGTACACATGAACGAGCGACGAAGAATCCTGTCGAAGCTTTCGACACACCTGTTCCCAACTGGAACGATCCTGCCCCCGTCACTGACAAAGAAGCCGCAGCGACGCAGGTCCGGGCCTTCGAAGCATTGGGACGAATCGATGCCGATGAATTGACGTCTCAGCAAAAACTCCACGCACTTCGAGTGGTTCAACTGCTGCTGCTTCGTTTTGGGCCTCCTGAGCTCGAATTGCGAGATGCTCTTGTCAAAGAACTTTCGCCAATCTTGCCATCTGAAGGGCAAGAATTCAACGCAATGCTGTTGGACATTTTAATCTACCTGCAAGACCCGGCAGCCGCCAAGAAAGGTATCGCCCTGCTTGAAGCCGCTCCGTCTCAAGAAGAGCAAATCACTTATGCAAAGTCGCTTCGCCATTTACAGGCTGGCTGGACTCCGGAGCTTCGAGAGACGTACTTCAACTGGTTTGTGAGAGCATCTGGCTATCGAGGGGGGGCAAGTTTTGCGCTGTTCGTCAGTAACATCAAAGAAGAAGCTCTTACTCACTTGTCGGAAGAAGAGGTTGCACGATTAAAGCCAATTCTCGACAAGAAACCGGAAGGTCAAGTCAATCCATTTGCTGCAGCGCCACGTCCACATGTGCAAGACTGGACGCTTGACGAACTTCTCTCTACCGTTGAAAACGATTTAACGGGTCGTAACTTTGACCATGGTCGTAAAATGTTCGGAGCAGCAAACTGCTTTGCCTGCCATCGATTTGCGGGTGAAGGAGGAGCCCTTGGTCCAGATTTAACCGGACTGGCTGGACGGTTTGACCGAAAGTATATTCTCGAATCGATCATCGATCCGAACAAGGTCATCAGCGACCAATACGCAGCTGTTCAAATCCTGACGGTTGATGGAAAGGTGATCCACGGCCGAATCGTGAATCTGGCGGGCGACGCGTTTCGCATTAACACAAACATGCTCGACCCGGACGCTCAAGTCAGCGTTGATCGAAAACAGATCGAAGAGATGGTTCCTTCAAAAACATCCATGATGCCCAAAGGATCCATCAACACTCTGACCAAAGAGGAGATCCTCGACCTGATGGCCTTCCTGCTCTCACGAGGAGACCGGGAGAGTCCCTACTTCAAATAAGATCTACGGAATTATCAATGTATGCCATTTTTAATGTATGTCGTGTCAGTGGAGAGTGCTTCGGATATTGAGAACCGCACTGATCCACGAGAATAATCGCGTACATCATTTCAAAAGGCTATTAAATCTTTAATGAAGCGATTGAAGCTGCAAGACTTCCGCTGGTCACTTACTAAGAATGGCAGGCTGCGGACTCAACAAGAAACGTCGATGACGTATCGCACTTCATCCTTGGTTGATCTCAACCGCTACGGTTCAAATGTGAAACCGTAGCGGTTTTTTGTATCATCGATTTGAGTCTTCTTGAGATTCCTCCCCTGTAGATATTGCATGGATCGTCGAATTTGCGAGACTGTAATAGTCGGCAGGTCCGACATTTGCTCTTTTCTTTATGAATTTGATGGAGTTCGCGCATGCCCCCCGCTGGCACTGAATTTTTACGCCTGCATCAATCGCTACAGGAACTCAAGAAAGTCCAAGACCAACTCGCTCGTGGACCTCGCCAAATTCAAGTCCGCAAAAAGAGAATCGAGACCTCTCAACTCGAACTTGCTGAACAGGAGGAGGCCCTGAAGTTCACCCGGGCCGAGGCGGACAAAAAGAATCTGGACTTGAAGTCCAAAGAGGCAAACATTCTGGAGTTGCAACGCAAACTCAATGGAGCCGCTTCCAATCGTGAGTATCAAATCATCTCCGGTCAGATCGAGGCCGACACTGCTGCAAAAGCAGTTCTGGAAGATGAAGCGATTGAGTATCTGGACCGTGTCGACGTTCTTCAGAAACAAATCGAAGAATGCAAATCTCGAATCGATGAAGCGATCACCGACGCTGAGTTGTTCGCCACGTCGTTCGAGGAAAAAGCAGAAGGGCTCCGAGCGAAAGAGGCGACCTTAAAGACGCAGATCACAGAGTCACGGTCGATCATCCCCAAAGAAGTTCGCGAGCAATTTCAACGACTGGTCGAAGCTTATGGCCCTGATGCAATGGCAGAGAGTTCAGGCGGAGTTTGCAATAACTGCTACGTCTCTCTCACACCACAGGCGAAGGTCATGCTCAACAGCGGAAGGACTCTCTTCTGCGGTTCCTGCGGCCGTTTTCTGTACCAGGTCGATCAATTCATAGAGGGTTAATCCTCAGTGACCCAACGACACAATACGGTAACCAAAGCTCAGCAAAGCAAGCGTACCCCGTCACCTCAATTTGCGAGCTGCGCTAAACAGCCCCCGACGAAGCCGCTCGGGATCACTATCTCGTGACTTGGCAGAGTGACCCTGTTCCCTGGTCCGATGCAGACACATCTGATCTATCGACGGAAAGTCTGCACAACTCGCTAGAGCATCTTTCGGATTGGTTTGCAGGTTCTGTCTCGTGGCGAACAGCATTTTTCCTGGAGAAATGCGTTCTACACGGGCAAACGGTAGAGCAAACTGCCCTAAGGAGATCACTGCGACGATTACTTTTGAATCGGTGGTGCGTACAGGATTTGTTCAACCGGAGGGATAGAGACTTGTTGAGTTGGAGGCTGCGGCATGGTACTCGGTGAGTAATATTCGTGCGCAGGAGCCCGGAAGGCACTCGATTCCGGTGGGGCAGGAGCTACTGTGGCTGGCGTCGGTTCAGTTGGCGGAACACGAGGAGGTGCTGCCTGTGGTGCAGATGAAGGCGCGGAGTGTTCATACACCGGGGGATAACTTTCAGAAGGGTAACTCTGTGTAGGATAGCCTTCAGATGGGTAGCTGTTGTGATGAGAGTTCTGACAGTCTGGGCAGTATCCACCTGAGTGTGCTCCATCATAGATGGCTCCGTCAATGACCTGACCATCATAATAGTTGTCACCCATCGTCATGCCGTCGTAGTAAGCAGTTCCTCCGCCATCCCATTCATCATAGCCCCACTGGTCGCCAACCCATTCATCATGGTAGCCGGTGTCAAATCCTGCTCCATGTCGACTGCGGTTTTTTCGTTGACAGTGAGGACAAGAGCTTGCATGCCCCGATCCTGAACCTCCCTCTAATTCGCGGTACCAACGCTTCATATCGCGTTGTTGCTTTCGCTCGGCAAGAGTTGGGCGATGACGCATTCCCTGTCCACCCAAGGGGACAGGAGGAGCGATGCTGCTGTTTCCGATGCACGATCCATACGGATTACGGGACATACCCGGCCCGTAGCTGGGACATGAGGAACAACCGGCACTCACAAGGAGCATCAACATGGGGAAAATGCTGCGAAAACGCATTTCATTGCCTTTGGACATCAACTTGGCGCGTTTGAAGGAAGATTCGCACTGGTGAGGGTGCGCTGTCGTTCGTATCGACCTGCCGGGGAGTTAAACTTTAGCGATTAAACAGAATTTAACGATTTTGATAGTCGTGTCTGCTCGGCAATAACGGCAATTCCTGCTGATTCTATTACATGAATTGTTCGCGTACTGGGGCTCACACCTCAGCAGTCTTCGACGACTGGCAACATCAGCGGGATGACGTATTGCATGTTGATTTTGTAGAAGTAAAAATGAGGTCATGCTTTGAAGCGGTCACATTCGAATCGACTCTCGGTGCGAGCAATCGAAATGAGTGTTCTCAAACCGGATGAACCAGGATTCATAGGGAATTTGAGAATTGGGAGTTGATGTTCGCCTGACTGTGCCACACAATAGAAAAAGAAGTGAACCGCAGAATAAGCAGAGATGGCATGACGATCATCTCAGTTTTTAGCTTTGATAAAACTTGAGCATGTGATCGAATTTTCAGTCGATCACGACAACCTCAACATATTGTTAAGGCTGATCAGGCTTCCAGTTGGGAAACTCTCCCCATGGTTGCCACAATAGAGACAAGATTTCGATGCTGGATCGACAATGAAGTCGTTCTCAGCGGTATTGGCAGAAAATCCAATACAATAGTTATTGATACACTTTTCAAACAATGTCTGGCCACATGCGCTCTAGCATGACGAATCAGACGATTGTTGTGGATTGTTTCGTTCGACTACCCCACGTGTCATGGAGGATTAAGTGGAATCTACTGAGCGATTCTTCCATTGTCCTCGACAAATGACACGATCCGGAGTCGGCCTACGATGTCGAAAAAGTATTTAAGCCTCGAAGAAGCAGCTAGCCTCCTCAATATTCCAACCTTGGAATTGATGCGCATGAGGGAACTCGGAGAGATCCGTGGGTTCGCTGATCGTGGAAACTGGAAGTTCAAAGTCGATGATGTTGAGGCGCTTGCTCGCACTCGCATGGTCGATTCGAATCCAGAAGTCCCGCTCCTGGCTGACGACGATCTGGGTGACGACGTTGGCGAACAGCCGACCATCATCAGCAAAGGGGTCGAGGAGAGCGATAGCGTTCTTGATGACACCGACGATCAGCTCGACTTCGCTGACAGTGATAGCGATGTTCGCTTAGTCGGTGGTGCCGACCTGAGTCTGAATGACAGCGACAGCGATGTCAAACTCGTCGGTCTCGACAGTTCTTCCGATTTGCCCACCGATCAAGCGGCAACATCTCCGGAATTCGATGCAGCGAAAAGTGATAGTGACGTTCGCCTGGCAGCTGACAGCGATAGTGATGTTCGCTTGACGAGTGGTGATAGCGATAGTGACGTGAGCCTGATGGACAGCGAAACAATCACTGCTTTCGGGAAAGGTGATCTTCTCGATGACAGCGGAAGCGACAGCGATGTCCAACTCGTCAGCGCCGACGATGACGCCAGCGATGTCACCCTGATGAGCGGCGATGCTCAACAGGCTGTGCCAATCGATTTGAGTGACGATGACCAATCCGTTTTGAACGATGAGTCTGGAATTTCACTCGCGGGTGACAGCTCTCTCATGCTGGGTGGCGAAAGCGGAATCTCGCTTGAAGGCCCGACCGATAGCGGAATCGAACTCTCCTCTGACGACGATGATGAAGGGATCACGCTCGACCTGGGAGACGACGACAGCGGAATTTCACTGGAAATGGACGAAAGTGGGATTTCACTCGAAGCGGACGACGACCAATCTGGGATTTCACTCGAAAACGATGATGAGTACTCGGGAACGATCCCGATGATGGATGCCGTTTCCGACGACAGCGTTCCGGAAACACAATTCGAAATCCCACCTCTGGGAGATGATGAAAGCGACGTGTTCAGTATCGCAGGTACCGATGAAACCGGCGTTCTCGACATGTCCGATCTCGAAGACTCCAGCGTTGGCGATGCCGTCTTCGATCTCGATGAAGACGAAGTCGATGAATTCGCAGCTTCGGATGTTTTTGATGATGACGACATGGACATCGAAGACGATGCCTTCGACGACGATGATGATCTAGATGTCTTCGACGCGGATGACGACGTTTTCGACGATGACGAAGTCGACCCTGCCTACAGCGGACGTATGGGCGGCGGAATGGCGATGGCAGATGCCGACTGGGGAACCGGAACATTTGTCGGCTTGGCACTCTCCAGTGTTCTGCTACTGGTTTGTGGAGCCGTGATGTTTGACCTGATCGGGAACATGACGACGGCATCCTCACCGAATCCACTTTCAAGTGCCATCTTGAATGCTCTCGGTGGCCTCTACGGCGGCTAAAATTCTGCATCTTCAGGATGCGGACAGGGTACGGAGAGTCAGAACGCAAAGACCAATTCGAGGAATGCGATAAACAGAGGCGCATCTCAGGTTTCCTGCAAACCTGTCGACTTGGGCAGAAACGCGACTGAAAGAGGCAAAACAGCTTCAAGAACCACAATTCTTCGCTGAATCACGTACAAACACCGTCTGGACCTTCACTGATCCAGACGGTGTTTTTTTATTCACGCCGCATTTCTCTTTCGAAAGCATTTTCAATGCTTGTTGTACCCGTGAAAGGTGGCTTTCTTGACTTCACGGACTGCTCACCATTGAGCAAAAGGCGAATACCAATTCGAAAAATGCTATCATTGACTGGTTCGCTGCGAGATTGACGCGAAATTCGAGCGAACGACGTCTGATTTCTTTACTGAATCGTTCTTGCAGAAGGTCTCTGACGAAACCATGCTTCGATACGTCATCCTGACACATACCTGGCCGACGTTCCATTGGGACTTCATGCTCGAATGGGAAGGGAAGCTGCTTTCCTGGCGAATTCTCAAAGAGCCAACGCTCGACACGCCCCTTACGGTTCTCCGGACACCTGATCACCGGATTGAGTACCTTAAAATCACCGGACCGGTCAGTGGCGGTCGTGGCGAAGTTCAGCAATGGGATCACGGTCTTTTGAAGATTCAGTCTCTTAGGGAGGACGAAGTGTGCGGTTTGCTGGAATCTTCCAAACACAATGGTCTCATCAGCTTCGAGATAAAAAATGACATTTTGAAGTTCTCGAAAGAATCCGCCAAGACATATTCGTCGTAATCCACTTACTGAAATGGACTTACAAAACAGGCAAAGCATCAACAGAGAGTTGTTTTTTCGTTTGAAACCCCGAAAAGACAACGAACATTATCCATCCGAATGTGGTTATTAGAGTAGAAGAACGATCAAAGATGCTGCACAATAGAGAGACGACCAATACAGGGATTCCGTTGACAGCAATGAATTCGTTTGCAATTTCATCTAAGTGCAAATTGATTTGATACTGGATGGCGTCGCATTCTGGTCATTTGGAGTCCACCTTGTTTGAAATAGAGATGCGGAGATTTTGAATGTTGCGAACCAGCAGCCCAATCCGATTCGCTGCCGTTGCACTGACAGTGTTCACGACACTGGCATCATTACATGGAGCAGCACAAGCTGACGACGGGTTTACAACCGGTTCGGCCGACCCGCTGATTCAGTTTATCAATCAGCAGATTCGACAGACCTGGGAAGACAATGAAGTCAAACCGAGTCCGGTCGCAGACGACGCGGAATGGATTCGCCGCGTATACCTCGACATCGTTGGTCGAATTCCAAGTGCGGACGAAGTAAACACGTTTCTGGATGATGAAGATAAGGCGAAACGCTCCAAGAAAGTCGATGAGCTGCTCGCTCACCCAGATTATGTTCGCAACTATACCGAAGTCTGGACCAATCTTCTCATCGGTCGAAATACTCCTGACCGAACCAGTCGATCAGGAATGCGGAAGTTCCTGAGAGAAAACTTTGCCCGGAACCGCCCGTGGAATGAGATCGTCTACGAGCTTGCCACCGCGGAAGGACACTTCGAAGAGAATGGAGCTGTCAACTTCATCCTTGCTCAACTGCAAGGCAATGTGAACAGTGAAGACTACCACGTTGAAGCGACAGCCAAGTTCACTCGCATCCTGCTTGGAATGCAGGTGCAATGTACACAATGCCATAACCACCCATTCAACAAGTGGAAACAGAATCAGTTTTGGGAGTTCAACAGCTTCTTCCGTCAGGTCCGCAGAATGGATCATGACAGGTACGACCCTGAAACCGGGGAAGATGTTGACGACTATTCAGAACTTGTTTACCGCCCGTTTGATGGTCCGGTTTATTACGAAATGCGAAACGGTCTGGTTCAGGTCGCTTATCCAAAATACTTCGATGTTGAAGTCGAGCCGAATGCACCAAACCGTCGTGAAGAACTTGCCAAAGCAATGGCGTATGACGACCCGACTCAAACAGTCGCCCGTGCAATGGTCAACCGAACTTGGTCGCACTTTATGGGATACGGGTTTACTCGTCCCGTTGACGACATGGGACCACACAACCAGCCCAGCCACCCGGAACTTCTCGATCGGCTGAGTGATGAGTTCGTAAAAAGTGGTTACGACATCAAGCAACTCGTTAAATGGATCTGCAACACTGAAGCCTACAACCTGACCAGCAGTTTCAACAAAGATAACGATTTCGACAATCCTTCAGCTGGGGAAGTTCCGCTCTTCAGCCACATGTATGTCAAAACGATGAACGCGGAGCAGTTGTACGATTCGCTACTGATTGCCACTAATGCTCACAAAAGCGGAGCCGGAAGCTTCCAGCAAGCTGATCAACAGCGCGAACGCTGGTTGCGGGATTTCCTGCGAATTTTCGGCGGGAACGATGAGGATGAGCCGACGCTCTTCAGCGGAAGCATTCCACAGGCTCTGCTAATGATGAATGGTCCGTTAGTAGAAAAAGCGATCAGTGCTGAAAAAGGGAGCTATCTGAATTCAGTTCTTTCAGATCCTCAATACCGATCAGACAACCAACGCATTCAAGCCCTGTTTGTCTCGTCATTAGGACGCTTGCCAACCAGGCATGAGTTGTCACAACTTTCAACGGGATTACGGAAGTACCGCAATAAGCTCACTGGATATCAAGACTTGTATTGGGCATTGCTCAATTCGAATGAATTTATCCTGAACCACTAATACCAATCCACTTGTGAGGCCATCTACGGAGCGGCTCACAAGGCACGTTTTTACGACAAGAATTCATTTCACACAACTCAAAACTTTTTCTAGGGGACTCGCTATGAATACTTCAATACCTGCTGGCATGTCGCGTCGGCACTTCATGAATCACATGGCCTTGGGCGGAGCAACCGCGCTTGGAGCCACTCAGTTCTTGTCCAGCCTGGAAGCCAATGCAGCTCAGGTTGCCAGTGCTCAAAAGGCTTGTATCCTCGTCTGGCTGGGTGGTGGAGCACCAACAATCGATATGTGGGACCTGAAACCAGGTTCAAGAAACGGTGGTGAGTTCAAACCAATCAGCACCAAGGGAGATCTCCAGATTTGTGAGCATCTTCCTAAAATTGCCATGGAAATGGATAATTTGTCGGTCGTTCGCTCGCTGAGCACCCGTGAAGCAGATCACATGCGTGGTAGCTACTACATGCACACTGCTTATGTTCCGAACCCAACCGTTGTACACCCAACTTTCGGTTCGGTCGTAAGCTATGAACTGGGAGCGAAACGTAAAGAACTGGAAATTCCGTCATTCGTCTCCATCGGTGGCGGTGGCATGGGGCCAGGCTTCCTGGGAATGAGCCACGCACCATTTGTTGTCGATGCCCGTGGACAAATCCAGAACGCGAATACGAACGATATGAACAAAGATCGTCTTCGCCAACGCCTCGACATGCTCAGCACGATTGAAGATGGCTTTATCAAATCAAATCGTGGTGATGTCGGACAAGCTCATAAGGATGTCTACAAAAAAGCTGTCAACCTGATGACCTCGGAGCAAATGCGTGCATTCCGAGCTGAAGAAGAACCGGCTCCTGTTCGCGAAATGTACGGTAACACTCCTTTTGGTAACACTTTAATCATGGCTCGCCGCCTGGTTCAAACAGGAGTTCCGTTTATTGAAGTCCAATTCCCCGGAGGCTGGGATCTTCACCAAAACGTCTTCTCAACTCTCAAAGACCAACGTTTACCATTGCTCGACTCCGGAATCTCCGGTCTCGTAAGAGACCTCAAGCAACGTGGAATGTTCGAACATACAACCATCGTTGTGATGGGCGAGTTCGGTCGTACTCCACGAATCAACCAGAACGTCGGACGTGATCACTGGGCAACCAGTTGGTCAGCTCTGATCGGTGGTGGTGGTCTTCAAGGTGGACGTGCTATCGGAGAGACTGATGCGGACGGACTTCGAATTGTGAGCGAAAGCTATCTCCCAGGTGATCTGTGGGCGACAGTCTCGCACGCTCTTCGCATTCCTCTTAACACTGTCCACACATCAAAACGTGGACGTCCAATGAAACTGGCCAATGGCGGCCAACCAATCCAAGGCCTCATCGGTTAAGGCAGATTCGAAACGTTTCGCAAACCAGATCTTACTCGTAGAGATGTCAGTGAGCGAAACGTTGAGGATTGTCTTCCAAGGAGGCTTGGGAAAGAGCGATGAGTTCGAACAGACCTCACAGACTTTGGGAATCGTTTTCATTCACGGCAATGAGACGCCCATGCTCAAGGTTTCGTGAAAGCTCACCAGACTTGCGTCAGTCTCCTCGCAGATGTACTTGCAAATGAACTCACAGGGGACCTTAAAGGTCCCCTGTTTTTTTGAACAACAGCATGAGCGAAACGAAGACCAGTTCATCCCCCCGTGGATCACTACCGAGCGATGAGTTCATACAACTTTTCACTCAGGTTCAACGACAATTGTACCTGTTCATCTTATCGCAAGTCGGACGCGTTGAAGCAGCGGAAGAAATTTTACAAGAGACAAATCTTGTGATTTGGTCGAAGTTTACTCAGTTCGAACCAGGCTCGAACTTTTCTGCCTGGAGTCGGCAAATTGCGGTTTACGAAGTACTGAAATGGCGACAGAAAAAGAGTCGGGACAAGCTGACTTTTTCCGATGAATTTGTTCAAAACATCGCTGACAGTTTCGACTACCAACCAGAAGAAGTGGAACGGCGACAGTTAGCGTTGGAAAGTTGTCTCGACAAACTGAATCAGCAAGATAAAGAACTGATCGAAAAACGATATCAACCCGGTGTGTCTGGAAAGGGGTTGGCCAAACGACTTGGTCGCCCACCAAATTCAGTCTACCAGTCATTGGGAAGAATCCGAAAGACATTACTGGAGTGTGTTCAACGCACACTCGCTGTTAATCCAGAACTGTAGAAATTTTCCCAACACGAAAACAAACTCAATCCACCACAACACCCGCTTTATGGCAGGTTCTCACCGAGAATGAACACGAAATCGCGACAAGAACTTCTGAACTTACTAGAGGGATACCTGGAAGGGAATATCTCGCAGGAGGAACTTACGCGCATCGAAACGTTAGTTCTCAGTAGTCCCGAAGGGCGTCGCCTGTACATGGACTTTATGCAGCTCCATGGAAATCTTTATTGGGATGCAGCGGGATGTGGCGCGGATTCTGATGTCAGAACGATTCAGTCTTCCAGAAAATTTTCCAGTCATGTGAAACCGATCGAGAAACTCCGTCATCGAAAGGTTGTCGGAGTTCTGACTGCAGCAGCCATACTGATTTGTGTCGGATTAATGCTTCGAACTTCAGGGTCGTTGCCGTTCAATCAACAGACTGCATCAAACGACAACAACATTCCAGCAAACACAAATCCAGCTTCACCATCCGTCGACGTCTCTCCTGATCATCAAGGAATGACACCAGAGATTGTTCGTGTTCAACTGCCATCGAAGGACAACTCTGATCTCCCCGGAACAGAACAACCGGTCATCGAAAAAGTTTCACCCGACTTAAAAGCATTACCGTTTGACCCAAGTTCTGATCTTGAAGTTGTTTCATTCATCAACCAGGAACTCCGTAAGACTCTGGACGACCACGACGTTCGCCCATCTCCTCGGTCTGAAGAAACGGAATGGATTCGGCGAGTCCACCTGGACCTCGCTGGCAGAATCCCGACCAGCCTGGAGGTTGAGACCTTCTTAAATCAAACAGATCCGAACAAGCGGGCTCTCTTACTGGATTCACTTTTGGAGAGCCGCGACTTCGCGAGCCACTTTGCCACAATCTGGACAACTTTGCTTGTGGGACGTTCGACTGATCGGGTCATCAACCGCAAGGCGCTGTATACCTATCTGGAAAACCAGTTTGGGAATAATCAGCCCTGGTCCGAAACAGTCACAGATTTGATTACAGCCGAGGGGCCTGCGCATCAATCTGGTCCCACAAACTTCCTGCTCGCGCATTTGAACAACGAAGCTGTCCCGGCGACGGCGATGACGGCTCGGATATTTTTGTGCCAGCAAATCCAATGTACTCAATGCCATCGTCATCCCACCGCCAAGGATTGGGGACAGGAAAAGTTTTGGGAGTTCAACGCCTTCTTTCAGAAGACTTCTGTCAAACAACAGATGTTCGTCGATGAAAAAACAGGGCAGACAAAACAGACACTAGAACTCGTCGAGGCAGATTCTTCTCAGCTGGAACCTTCATATTACCTCGACTTACGAGGCGTCATGAAAGTTGCTTACCCTCGTTTTGATGAAGTGGAAATCCATCCTGAGGAAAACTTAACTCTTCGAGATCAACTTGCACAATTGCTGACATCCGAAGACGACTCACAATTAGCCAAGGCATTTGTGAATCGCAGTTGGTTGCACTTTTTCGGACATGCGTTTACTCGTCAGGTTGACGATATGGGACCGCATCACCAGACAAGTCATCCAGAGTTGCTAGACGGAGTCTCAAAAGCCTTTGCTTCAAATCAGTACGATGTTCGGCGATTGATTCGCTGGATTTGTCTGTCCGACGCTTATCACTATACATCCACTCCGATTGCAGAGAACAAAATTGACGATCCGGACGCAGGAGAGACTCCTTTGTTCTCCCGGATGTATCTCAAGCCGCTTTCTCCTGAACAGATCTTTAATTCACTCATGGTCGCATCTGGTGTTTCCCCTGATGAAAGACGTCACCGTGGATCAACATTTGCTCAAAGGGAAGAGTGGATGCAGCAGTTTTTCAGCGCTTTGGAAAACGAGGAGAACGGAGAGTTGAGCACTTTTGATGGTTCGCTTTCGCAAACACTCATGATGATGAATGGGGAACTCATTCAAAAAGCGATCGATCCACAAACGGGGCATGTTCTCCGGGAAATTCTTTCGGATCGCAATAAATCCGAAACGGATCGTATTCAGGATCTTTGCCTGGCTGCGTTGTCGCGTTATCCAACGAAGCAGGAACTGGAATCTATCCGAAAAATGCTGCGGAACAATTTACGTCAACGGACGTCTCGCAATGTCCCCTCTCATGTGGCTTACACTGAAGCCTTCCGGGATGTTTACTGGGCATATCTCAATTCAAGCGAATTTTCTGTTAACCATTAAGTAGAACCATTTCGAAAACTTGCGGAATGGTCACTTTTTCAGTGCTTATGAGTGCAAACTCAGGTTGCAGGTCACCGAGAGTGGCTGTGGTTGCAGAGGGGACGTTCAGGAAGTCTGGATTGCATAATCTGGGAAAACTGTGACAATAGGTGTCGCCCTCTCCAACCTAGGAAATCTCTGAGCTTATGTCTTCACCGCTTTCTCCAGAAGAAATTGACTCGCTTGTCGACCAAGTGATTCACGGAGATCACGAAGCGCTGGGCATTCTGTTTGAAAGTCATCGTCAACGCTTGTGGCGAATTATCAATTTTCGCTTGGACCAAAGGTTGTTGGGGCGGGTTGATGCCGATGATATTCTGCAAGAATCCTATCTCGCCGCTGGAAAGCGAATCGAACACTTTTTGCACGATTCGCCAGAGAGTTTTTTCATTTGGCTGCGTTTGATTGTAAACCAGACAATGATTGATGTTCACCGTCGGCATTTGGGAACTCAAGCTCGTGATGCCAGCCGAGAACGACGAGTGGGCGGGGGGTGGACTCCTGAATCGACCTCATTTTCGCTCTCGCACCATCTTCTGGGACATATGACCTCCCCAACGCAAGCAGCATTGCGGGCGGAACTGTCTCAGCAATTGAACATTGCCCTGGAGAGCATGGGGGATCTAGACCGTGAGGTTCTGGCACTTCGGCACTTCGAAGAACTCACAAACAGTGAAACAGCCAAAGCTCTTGATATTTCTGAACAGGCAGCGAGTTTAAGGTATGTTCGAGCTCTAGGACGATTGCGTAAAATACTCGAGGCGATCCCCGGATTCATGGATCGCTCGTAAATAAATTTTCATTGTTGATTGGCAAAACCCAAACACGTTTTCTGTTGTCCAAACGATTGCTGTCGCTGTTCTAAGAGCGAGTGATGTCCGAATCACAGGAAAGTTCTGATGAAGGAACGGAAGCCGAACTCGTCGGCTTGCCGCAACGAACGAGTTCCGGTGCGCGCGATCCGCTCGAAGAGGCAGCCAGTCTTTATCTCGAACGTCTCCGGGCTGGTGAGACAGTTGATCTCGACGACTTCGTACAGGATTTCCCAAAGCTGGAAGCTGAACTCAAAGACTTTCTTCCATTGGTTGCCGCCATGGAAGACTGGAAATCGGAAAAGGAACTCGAAGTTGTCAAAACCCCGATGCCCGAGCAATTTGATATTGAGCGGCTGGGAGAATTTCGAATTATCCGTGAGATCGCCCGTGGAGGAATGGGCGTAGTCTTTGAAGCCGAGCAGGAATCGATCGGTCGCCACGTCGCTGTGAAACTCTTGCCCTGGAAGTTTGGTGCTCAATCAAAATGGAGCAAGCAATTTCGTCGTGAAGCGCGTATTGCTGCTCGCTTGCAACATCCAAACATTGTTCCAGTTTTCAGCTTTGGAGAACAAGACGAGCGTTTTTATTACGTCATGCCGATCATCGAAGGCGTTGGTTTTGATCATTTGATTTCTCGTTTGAAGACCGGAGAATCAGCTGTTGAAATCGAAGACCTTCTGACTGAAATTCGTGGTCCGGACTTTGGACGTGCAGCCGTTTTTCACCGGGAGACCCCAAAGCAAAAGCGGTATTTTCGACGGAATAATTGGGTGCAAATTGCGAAGCTGGCGACACAAATCTCAGGAGCTTTGCGTTTTGCTCACAAGCAGGGGACTTTGCATCGAGATATTAAGCCCGCAAACTTATTGATCGACAGATCGGGAAAAGGGTGGGTGGCTGACTTTGGCCTGGCCTTGGGGCGTGAGCGTGCGATGTCTGAGCAACGTGGGCCGATGGCGGGCACTTTGCGGTACATGGCGCCCGAGCAGTTTGAAGGCATCGTCAACGAGCGGACCGATCTCTACTCATTCGGAGCGACATTGTTTGAATTGTGCACTCTCCAGCCAGCTTTTGATGGACAGTCCCGCACGGAACTCGCAGCCCACGTTCAGCGGGCAAAAATCGTTTCTCCAAGATTCTTGAACCCAGAAATTCCGCACGATTTAGAAGCCATCATTTTGAAGCTCATGAAACGCAACCCCGATAAGCGGTACCAAAACGCTGACGAAGTTTACCGCGACCTGCTGAGATTCATCAATAAATACTCAGCATCGAATCGAGGTTTGTGGAGTCGATTCAAAGACTGGTTTTAAAGCATTTTCAATGCTTGTTGTGCCCGTAAAGGTCTCCTTCCCGACTTCACTGATTACTCACCACGAGGCAGCACGAAAACACATTGGGACTTGCATCAAACTGGCCAGCGGTTCTTCTGGGTTTCAGTCAACGTTCAATCATTGGCGAATCTCACTCATCGAGTGCACGTTTTGCAGACATGAGCATGGCAGACATCTGATTGATGGCGGGCATCACAGCGGCGACTTCTTCAAGAACCGGGGCGAGTGTTTTTTCCTCGAACTGCTTTGCCTTGATATCGACCCAGGATTCGCTGACGGCGTGCCAGGCGAGGGTCAATTTTTGGGTGGCATCTTTAAGTTGCCCCGCACCGGACTGCAGATTTCCGATCGGCATGTTATCTCCTATTCTTCGGGTTGAATGTAGTTTTCACTGTGGTTATCACTGTGACTTGCATGGATGAGAGTCGCGGGAAAAGTTCACCAGCAGGAAACGGAGGTGTCGAAGGTTAACTTAAAAGACGGTGCTCTCTTTCGCTCTCTGTGAGAAATCATTTAGTCGAGGATTCTCATTGCTCAGTTGTCGTCGTTCAATGTTATTAACGAGACCTGAGAGTTCGTTACTCTTCAAAATCTTGTGGGCGTGCTGTCTCCGAGTATGATTCCAGAATCGAGATCGCGTTCTCCAATGTCGCGACAGCTTTCGGAAGGTCTCCTTCAAGCAGGGCCTGAAGAGTTGCCATTCGTCCGCGAAATTCATCCGCTTCGTGGCGAACTTTATTGGCCCACTGCTTCACAGCTTTGATTTGATCCTGGCAGTGTTGCAGGCGTTGCTTTGCCCGCGCGTAAGCTTGCTTCTCTTCCATACAAGAAGGTCGATGCCCCGCGACAATCCTCATGCGGCAAGATTCCAATGCGGCTCGAGTTTGCGAGACCTGATCGAATCCGCGGCGGACCTGAGCATTCCAGTAGTAAGGTCGTTCATGCTCGATCCACTCGTACGACTTGTGGAGCTCCATCGTCATCGTCTGTAAGGCCAACGATGCATCTTCGATGAATACAATCAAGGCTGCGCGGAACTCGACCAACGCCTCGATGCTACGAATATTGGCTGACATCTCATCTTCCCAACGAACTATGAACAGACTTGAGTTTAGCACATCGCCGCGAGCGACTGGTAAACCTGACTGGTGGCAAGTAGTCCATGAAGTCATAAAACTGATCATCACGGGCACGAGAAGCATTCAAAGTGCTTTCATAAGATTCAAAACGTATTTTACTTGTTGGATTCAACAATTTTGGGAGCATTGTGCGTGCAAAGTTTGCATCGCAGGTTCAAGGGGAATAGTCTGTGGCTTGGATCACTTACCCCTCATAGCTTGAAAACTTCCATTGAACTCTTCGACGCGCTCACTTCTGATCTGGCTCGCTGGCAGCTGCCTGTTGGTGTTTGGCTTGTCACTCATTTTTGCACATGCGCCCATTCCATTTCGACGTTTGGGAATTTTTTATGCAGCCTTTGGGTTCGCATGTGGAGTTGGTTTGAAATGGTTAATGCGTGAACTCTCCCTGAAACGGACACCAATACTCACGGTGCTGGCAGTGTTGATTGTTTTCACAGGAGGTGGACACCTTGGTTGGGTCTCTTATCAGAATCTGAAAACTGTTCGAACCGAAATGCGTCAGCAGTATTCCGAACAGCTGGCGATGCTGAACTTCGTAGAGGGGGCCGCTGATGAGGAAACGAAAAAGGAATTCGATAAACTACGCAGAGAATTCAATCCCGCATTTGGTGACTATCTGGCGTTCAGAGTCTCCCTCCTCGGATCTTGGAAAGCTCCCTGGCCCTTGCTGCTCTGGTTGGGAGAACTGACAATCGCATCCGCGATTGCAGCCTGGATCTTGAATTGGGCCCCTTCCGCCCAGAATCGAATCCCGAATGAACAAGTAAAACAGAATGAGAAAGTCGATCCATGATTGTTGGTCTGGGAACAGATATCGTTGAAATCGTCCGCATCGGAGAGATGATCGAACGGCACGGAGAACTTTTTCTACAACGAGTGTACTCCGAACTCGAAATCAAATATTGCCAACGTCACAAGGAGGCGATTCAACACTTCGCTGGACGCTGGGCTGCTAAGGAAGCGGTCATGAAAACACTCGGAACCGGGTTCACCAAAGGGGTGGGTTGGACAGATATCCAGATTCTCAATCGTCAATCAGGGCAGCCGTATATCGAACTGAGCGGAGGGGCAGAGCGTGTGTCCAAGATGAAAGGAATCGACGAAGTGTTAATCACAATTTCGCATTGCAAAGCGTATGCAACTGCGACAGCTGTTGCGTTGCAGCATCGCCCTGCGGAGAATTGATTGGCGCATCGTGTTGGTTGATTGAGTATACTGAACTAAAACCGGAATCGAGGAAAGACTCATGATTCAGCTGAAACGTATTCTTGTTCCAACCGACTTCAGTGACTTCAGCAAGCGATCAATTCGGTATGGATGTGAGTTTGCAAAGCGGTTTTCCGCTGAACTCCACCTTATGAATGTTGTCGAGGACATCTACCCCATCGTCCCTGAGCCAGGAATCCCAACGCCGATTACCTCCGAATACCTGATTGGATTGAAGGAAAGCTCGGAGCGACTTATTGAGACACTCCCTGATCCTAATCTGGCGGAAGGGCTGAGCATCACACGTTCTGTTGTCTCAGGGACTCCGTTTCTTGAGATCATTCGATACGCACGAGAAAATAAAATTGACATGATCGTCATTGGTACACACGGACGATCCGGCTTGATTCACGCACTCATGGGGAGCGTCGCAGAGAAGGTTGTCCGTAAGGCCAACTGCCCTGTTCTCACGGTTCGCCCTGAAGGCCATGATTTCGTGATGCCGTAAGCACTGGCAAAAACATATTTGAAGAGCAAGCGATCCGCAGCACATTGAATAGTGAAAGATGAGAACGTCGTGAATAGTATTGCGTACCTGGGTATTGGTCTTGCCGTTCTGATATTCATCTTCATGGCGTTAGCGCCCATGATTGTGAAGAGACAATCTCGTCGAGATTTGGAACGGGCATTTCAGGAGTTTAAACTTCGTCGAGAAGCACTCGAAGCGAAATTCTTTCAGCTAGCCGCCTCAATCGGAAAGCCACGTGGACTTCGCTGGACGGTTTGTGATTGGAAAGAGCCAGTTCGCTTTGTTCGAGACCGTTCAACCGGATTGCTGACCGCTCTCGCCTCGGTCGAGATCCATTTCGAAGCCATCGAGGGGGGAGATATGGAAGATGTCGCTGCAGTGGGTGATGTTCGAGATGCTTCGGCCCTGTTCCACTACGAAAATGGCCGTTGGGGAACCGGTGGAAAAGCGTTATTTAACATGAATCCAGAAACGGCGGTCGAGAAACTTGAGCATCAGTTTGAAGCAGTTGAGACTTCTGAACAGACATAAAAAAAGCAGCACACTCTGAAAGCGTGCTGCTCTTATTTATGAGTTCGACTCAGACTCAGACTTCTTTAGAATCGATCCAGCTCATCATGCTGCGGAGTTCACGGCCAACTTTTTCGACCTGATGCTCACGTTCACGACGACGGGTTGCATGAAATCCTGGGCAGTTGGCTTTGTTTTCCAAGAGCCAGTTGCGAGCGAAGGTTCCGTTCTGGATCTCTTCGAGGATTTTCTTCATCTCTTTTCTGGTCTCATCAGTCACAATACGAGGACCACTACTGTAGTCGCCGTACTCAGCTGTGTTTGAAACACTGTATCGCATGTAGTTGAGTCCACCTTCGTAGAAGAGGTCGACGATCAACTTGAGTTCGTGCATACATTCAAAGTACGCCATCTCAGGTTGGTAGCCAGCTTCGACGAGAGTTTCGAATCCTGCTTTAACCAGTTCGCTGACTCCACCGCAAAGAACAACCTGTTCACCAAACAAGTCTGTTTCGGTCTCCTCGGCGATTGTTGTTTCAATCACACCACCACGAGTTCCTCCGATTCCCTTTGCGTAGGCAAGTGCCAATCCTCGGGAAGCCTCTGAAGCTCCTGGGTACATGGCGATCAAAGAAGGAACGCCGCCACCTTTTTCATATTCGCTTCGTACAAGGTGACCGGGACCTTTGGGAGCGACGAGACCAGCATCAACACCTTCTGGCGGAATGACCTGACCGAAGTGAATGTTGAATCCGTGTGAACAAAGCAAAAGGTTGCCTGGCTCAAGTTGATCTTTGATTTCGTTGCGGAAGATGTCTCCCTGAACTTCGTCTGGAAGAAGGATATTGATCAGGTCGCCAGCCTTTGAAGCATCCTGAATAGACATTGGCTCAAAGCCATGACTCACGGCGAGATCGTAGTTGGCACTTCCTTTACGCTGCCCGATGACAACATTGCAACCGCTGTCCTTGAGGTTTTGAGCCTGCGCATGTCCCTGACTTCCATAGCCAAGAATCGCGATGGTTTTGCCTTTGAGAAGTGAGAGATCCGCGTCGTCGTCGTAATAAACCTTTGCAGCCATGACAGCTCCCTAATTGTTAGTCCGTGAGAATTGAATCAAAAAAATCGAGGTTTTCGTGTGTATGGGTCAGCCCGGTTGCTGATGAGTAACACTTTGAGGTGACCGCTTCAGCCGAGTGATGTCGTTCAAATTCGACTTGCCACCATTCAAGTTTGGATCAAAATTGTTAAGCAGATTGTTCAACGTCTTTTGTTGAGTGAGTTGGGTCGCCCACTTCACTCTCGGCCGACATTGCATTCACGCGAGAGAGCGCAATCCGACCGGTACGAACCATCTCGATAATTCCGAATGGCTTCACGGCTGCGATAAACGCTTCAATTTTTCGTTCCTGGCCAGAGATCTCGATCATGACATGCCCGGCACTCACATCAACGATGCTACCGCGGAAGATATCGACGAGTTCTTTGACTTCACTGCGTTGGCTGGCAGATTCTGTACGGACCTTGATCAGCATGAGATCTCGTTCAACATGCTCTTCATCGAGGTAATCGACCACTTTGACGATGGTGACGATTTTCTCCAGTTGCTTGCGAACCTGAGCCAACGATTGAGCACTCCCGCCGACGACAAAGGTCATTCGGGAATACAGTTCGTTTTCAGTCGGACCGACAGCCAAACTATCGATGTTAAAAGCGCGCGAAGCCATCATTCCGGAGATGTGAGCAAGCACACCCGGTTGATTCATCACCAGTGCTGAGAGAATATGCCGCATGTCTGTTATCCAGTTGAAACGGAAGGACGAGCCCGCAGGACTTGACCGAAAAATATTGAAAATGTGATTGTCTCGATCATCGAGAGACAAAAATCAAATTGTCGGCTCAGTTCTAAAACGCTCGCCTCAAGAGAAAGTTGCTCGATGTGAACTCGACACGAGAAGACACATCACACCGTTGCAAACCACAGGAGATGTTTAGAACTCATCTGGATCTCTGAAGCTGACCTCTCAAAAATTGAGAGAGACAGACATTGCATCGGTTTCCGGATAGATTCTTAATCTCGTAGAAGGTTCGGGTCATTCATAGTGTGCCGACCACTTTCCCGGTAGTGGGCGGCGAGTTTATCCAACGTCGGGAGTCATAACAACTCTCCACTTTGGAGATTCGAAAAGCGAGAGAGCAAGCAGTCCGAAAAAATGGAACTTCTAAAGAAATGTCTGGTTCAAGAGATTGATTCTTTTAGACGATATGATACCATTGTGTTCGCATGTTCACTACCCGTGGAGAAAAAGAATGGCCAAAACTAAATCCGCCAAAAAATCCGAAGCAAGTTCCAAAGATAGCTCTAATGGCGTATTGAAGAACGCTTTAGGTCAAATCCATAAAGCCTTTGGCGATGGTGCGATCATGCGTCTCTCCGATTCACCTGATGCATCGGTGGACGGAATTTCGACCGGATCACTTTCACTCGATCTCGGACTCGGAGGAAGTGGGTTTCCTCGTGGTCGGATCATCGAACTTTTTGGCCCGGAATCGAGCGGTAAGACAACATTAGCTTTGCACTCAGTCGCCAGTGCTCAAAAAAATGGTGGGATTGCAGCATTTATTGACGCTGAACATGCACTCGACCCAGCTTGGGCAAGAAAACTGGGAGTCAATCTCGAAGAACTTCTGGTCAGCCAGCCAACCTTCGGCGAGGAAGGGCTCCAGATTGCTGAAATGCTCATTAAATCGAACGCCGTTGATATCATTGTCGTCGATTCCGTTGCAGCTTTGGTCCCGAAAGCGGAACTTGATGGCGAAATCGGAGACAAACATGTTGGTCTCCAGGCTCGAATGATGAGTCAGGCAATGCGAAAATTGACCGGAGCGATCGCAAAATCGAAAACGACCGTCATCTTCATTAACCAGATTCGAGAGAAAATCGGCGTGATGTTTGGATCACCGGAAACAACTCCTGGTGGTCGAGCATTGAAATTCTACTCATCAGTGCGAGTCGATGTCCGTCGAATTGCGACTCTCAAAGATGGTGATGATGCGATCGGAATCCGAATGAGAGCAAAAGTTGTCAAAAACAAAGTTGCCCCTCCTTTCCGGATTGCTGAATTCGACATGCTGGGTGAATCAGGAATTAGCATGACAGCTGATATTCTGGATATGGCAACTGACGCAAAGATTGTCCAGAAAAGTGGTTCGTGGTTTGCTTACGGGGATGTCAAGTTGGGGCAGGGACGTGACAAAGCGAGGATTTCTCTCGAAGAAAGCCCAGAACTGTTGCAGGAAATCCGGGGTAAGGTCCTGGCCTCGAAAGGGTTCAGCGACACAGGTGAGATACTCAAGCCAATTCTCGTCGATGAAGAAGCCGAGAAGGTCGAAAGCGAATAATTTGTTCCTGTTTTACGCAAACCGCTTGGTAGACTTCATTTTCAGCAAACGACTTGCGACGATATGAGTTCCAACAGCATGAGACAAGTAACATCTTTTCCAAGTGCTCCGAGTCTCGCTCGCTGCCTGTTTATCTCATAGATACCCACTGCCAATTCCGGGAGCTGTTTTGACCTCGTCACCTTCGAGGCCGAACAATCCCTGGACATTGAATGCGACGAAAATTTTCTCAGGACTGTGGTCATGACACCGCGTGAAGTATTGGCATTATGCCGACAGAAAGAAGTTCAGGCTGTCGACCTGCGTTTCATGGATTTTCCTGGAACCCAAAAACATTTCACGATCCCAGTCAATGCTTTGACTGAAGAGAGCTTTGAAGATGGGCTGACCTTCGATGGGTCGTCAATTCGCGGTTGGCAGTCGATCAACGAGAGCGACATGCTGGTGCTTCCGCAAGCGGAAACTGCAATGGTCGACCCATTCATGAAGTCGACGCTGGCAATGACTTGCAACATCCAGGACCCCATCACTCGATCCGATTACAATCGAGACCCTCGCAATGTTGCGCGGAAGGCAGAAGCTTATATGGCTTCGACCGGAATTGCTGACACAGCGTTATTCGGCATGCAGCCTGAGTTCTTCATCTTTGACAATGTTCGCTTCGACCAAAATGTTCACGAAGGTTACTTCCATATCGACAGCATCGAAGGGGAGTGGAACCGAGGTCGATTCTTAGACTCAAAGAACAGCGGACAACAGATTCGGCGTCGCGAAGGTTACTTCCCGATGCCACCAGCAGACACGCTCCAAGACCTCAGAACTGAGATCATGTTGACCGCCCAGGAGTGCGGGATCGGCATCACCGGACAACACCACGAGGTAGCAACAGGCGGACAATGCGAAGTTGATCTGGAACATGTCCCTCTTCTTCAAGCGGCAGACAACTTATTACGATTCAAATACATTGTCAAAAATGTGGCAGCGAAGCACGGCAAAGTCGCGACGTTCATGCCCAAGCCACTCTGGAATGACAATGGTTCCGGCTTGCACATGTCACTTTCGTTCTGGAAAAATAACGAAACCCTCTTTGCTGGCTCGGGCTATGGCTCAATGAGCGAACTGGCGATGAACGCCGTCGGTGGAATCCTTAAGCATGCTCCCGCTTTGCTCGCATTCTGCTGTCCCACGACGAATAGCTATAAGCGGACGGTGCCAGGCTTTGATGCTCCTGTGAATTTGACTTACAGCTTTCGTAACCGCTCAGCTGCAATTCGAATTCCAGTTCACACTTCATCGTCGTCCACGAAAAGATTTGAATTCCGCTGTCCCGACCCAAGTTGTAACCCCTACCTGGCAAGTGCCGCCGTGACGATGGCTGCCCTGGATGGAATTCAGAACAAGATCGACCCAGGACTGCCGCTAGACAAAGATGTGTACGATCTCCCCAGCGAGGAACTCACCGCATACCCAAAAGTTCCCGACTCTCTTGAAAAATCGCTGCAAGCACTTCGCGAAGATCACAGCTTCTTGTTACGCGGAGACGTCTTTACTGAAGACGTCATCGACACCTGGATCTGGTACAAGACAACCCATGAAGTCCAAGCAATCCGCGAACGCCCACACCCTTGGGAATTCGCAATGTACTTCGACTCATAGTATTACTCGCGATACTGATGAATAATCGTCCGCGGAAACTTCGCTAGAACCAATCAGCATTCTTTCAGGTCTCTCCGGAAGGGTTTCGGGGTGTTGTATGTTCCAGGCGAGGCCGACTGTCTGGAGGAGTTGGATCAGCCACCAGCCGGCATCCATTTGACCTTTGCGGAGGCCAAATTTCGCTGACTCCGGGAAGGCATGATGGTTGTTGTGCCACGCCTCACCCATGGTGATGAGCCCCAGTCCGGGGAGGTTATAACCCTGGACTGCTGCATTTTCGATTTGCCAAACCTGAACTCCATGATTATGGGCGAAATATCCGATCAGCCAATGACCGGTCAGTGAAACTGCAACCCTCACGCAAGCTCCCCAGATCACCCAAGGAATTCCTCCGATTGCAAACAGTACGCCTGCCAAGGGCAATTGAAGGAGCATCCAATTGCGGTCAAGGAAGCCGTAATATCTGGAATTGGCAACCCAAGGTTCTACTTGAAACTCTGGTGGATTCTGTAGTTTGATTTCACAGTGCAGGTTCCAGAACCAGTCTTTCCAGATGGGACTTTTATGAATGAAGAAGTCGTGGCACTTAGAGTGTCGTTGTGACCAGTCTCGGATGTCATGCATATAGAGCATTTTCCGAGGGCCGCCCATTCCAACGAGAACACCCATTGTGACCAGGATGCGTTCGAGCCATAGAGGGCATTCAAAACTTCGATGAATGAGAAGCCGATGCAAACCCACGGAGTGCCCGCAGCAGAGTGTGACAGAAGTCAGCACAGAGAAGAGAATCAGGCTCTCTAAACTGAATGTCAGGCTTCCTCCCACGACGGCAACCAGCAGCATCAAGGAATACCAGAGCGACTTCACCGGAGACCAGTATATAGTTCCCTGCTCGGGATTTGTCAGTTCAGTTCTTGCACGCATTCGTTGTACACGACTCATCGGAATTGCCCCTGGCGAATAACTCGGAAGACAAGGAATCTCTTTCCTCTCTCCAATCAATCCGCAGGCAAATGCGTTGCTTCACTGAATTTCTTGCTATCGCACAAAAAAAGCCCCCCACGTGAGTGGAGGGCTTCCTAGAGCTTGCTCTAACTTGTGTCCGTGAAGAACGCATTTCTCTAATGGAAATGCTGTTCGCCACGAGGCAGAACATGAACACCTATCCGAAAGATGCTCTAGTTCAGAGAACTTCAGTTCGTGCGATTAGTTGCAAGTATTGCAAGCTGGAGCACATGGGTTGCATGCAGGAACTTGAACCTGAACGGTTTTCTCAACCATTCTGCAAACCTGAACTTGAACTTCTTTTTCGACCTGAACAGGAACGCAAACTGTGTAAGTTTGTGTTCGTTCTTCAGCGACTGTGTCACAGACAGTCACTTGGTACTCTTCTTCACGTTCTTTGCGAACGCATTCTGTGTAGTTGACGTCGCGAGTTTTCTCGACAGCAACTTGCTTGCAAGTTGTGACGGTACGAACGCGAGTTTCTGGTTTGAGAACACATTTTTCGACTGTGTATTCTTCTTCACGAGGAACGCGTTTGCAAACCTGGATCGTACGAGTACGTTCTTCTGGTTTACAGACAGTCACGTTGTAAGTGTACTCTTCGTCACGGCAAACAGGCTTACGAACAGTGTAAGTACGAGTTCGCTCTTCTGGTTTGCAAACAGTCACGTTGTACTTGTACTCAACAGTTTTGCAAACAGGTTTGCAAACAGTGATGGTACGAGTCCGTTGTTCTGGCTTACAAACAGTGACGTTGTAAGTGTACTCTTCGTCACGGCAAACAGGCTTGCGAACAGTGTAAGTACGAGTTCGCTCTTCTGGTTTGCAGACGGTCACGTTGTAGGTGTACTCAACATCTTTGCAAACGGGTTTGCAAACAGTGATGGTGCGAGTCCGTTGTTCTGGCTTACAAACTGTGACGTTGTAAGTGTACTCTTCGTCACGGCAAACAGGCTTGCGAACGGTGACGGTTCGTGTGCGTTGCTCTGGCTTACAAACTGTGACGTTGTAAGTGTAAGGCTCTTGGCGGCAAACGCGTTTGCAAACAGTGTAAGGAACTTCCTCACAGGTCACTTGTGGAACCCATTTACGCACGCATCGAGTGCAAGCAGGATTGCAAGGATCAGCGACTTGCTCAGTCACCCATGATCCGCAAACTTTCTGAACCTGGCGAGTGTGAGTTTCCTGAACTGTGTCCCAGACACTGCGAGTTGCTGTTCGCTCTTCGGTGTGTGGAACCATGACTGTGTAAGTCTGCTCGACTTGCTCTTCAACCCAGTCGGTCACTTTGCGAACAGCAGTACGTTGTTCGGTGTGTGGGACCATGACGGTGTAAGTCTGCTCGACCTGCTCTTGAACAGTCTCGGTCACTTGTCGAACGCCTGTGCGTTCTTCGGTGTGAGGAACCATGACGGTGTAAGTCTGAGTCTTTTCTTCTTCAACCCAGTCGGTCACTTTGCGAACAGCAGTACGTTGCTCGGTGTGAGGGACCATGACTGTGTAAGTCTGCTCGACCTGCTCTTCAGCAGTTTCAGTCACTTGTCGAGTGCCTGTGCGTTCTTCGGTGTGAGGAACCATGACGGTGTAAGTCTGAGTCTTATCTTCTTCGACCCAGTCGGTCACTTTGCGAACGCCTGTGCGTTGCTCGGTGTGTGGAACCATGACGGTGTAAGTTTGCTCAACGTTTTCGTTGACGTTGTCGTACACAGTGCGAGTCAAGGTTTCTTGTACCGTGTGAGGAACGTTGACTGTGTATTCAACTTCCTTTTGCTCTTCTGCAGTCTCGTAAACGGTGTAAGTCTCTTGGCGAGTTTTTGGAACTTGCTCGTAGTAGACTACTGTTCGGGTGCGAGTCTCTTGACGAGGTACTTGCTTTTGAACAGTGTATGTTCGCTCACGTTGTTCCTGTTTGTACTCTGTGACTGTAACAGTTCGTGTTTCGGTGGTTGTTTCCGGGACCATGATAGTCCGTTCAACAGTTTGGCATGCCGGTGCTGTCGCAACAGCTGGTGCACAGCTATTGTTGTTTGCAACTTGCTGAGTTCCACAAGGTGTGGCGCATGGTGCTGGACGACAGCGACGCCGATGTCGACCGCAATCCCCTGCATCAGCGTCTGTTACGACAAGCGTCATTGCCACGACGGGCAACAACATCATCAGATTCTTCATTCGATTCCTCCCCTTCCATTTTGTGGTATAACCAAAATCGCGGAACCCCTCCGCAATGCCATAAACTTTAAGCTGTCCGAGTGTTTTGAAATTTAAAACGAGAACCCGATTGGCTCACCATGGCAACTGGTAACTATTAGGTAAGATACGCAATGTAGGGCCGTTTGCAAGAACGACCTTGACATTCTTTGAAAGGTTTCTGATCAGTATGACTATTCCGATTCACAGAACGAAAGAATTTGCAACGGTTTTAACACTATTGACATCGTTTTTATCGTGCATATCCGCCTATTCGCAAGATAGTGTCGTCAAGCTGGATACAGTGGAGCAGTACATTGTGCAGTCAGAGAAGTCTCCTGTGATGAATGGGACGACCAGAATCGCTGACGCTTCTTTAGGTGCTTTGCTAGATGTCACCCACCACCGAGGCCCATGGAGATATTCCGCGACTGTCAAAGGATGGATTCACCAAAAAAATCTTGTCCTCATCGGCGATTCAGTCGAAATTTTTTCCGCTCAGATCGCAAAAGACCCAACTCCAAGGGCGTATCACCTCCGGGGGATCAGCTACATGGCTCAGCGGAATTGGGGACGAGCAGTGAACGATCTGGAGGAAGCTTACGAACTTGGAGACAGCTCGATCACGCTGCACATTAACCTGGGAACCTGCTTCCAGCAGTTGAAGCTTTACGACAAGGCTGAGGCCGAATACAACGTCATCCTGAAGACTTACCCGAACGAAGTGGGAGCCTATCAGGCTCGGGGAGATCTCTTTCTGGATACCGGAAAACTCGACGCAGCCCTCAAAGACTTCACAAAAGCGATCGAACTGGCTCCGGAATCCCCCGAGGCCCACAATTCTCTCGGCGTAACTTTACGGCTGGTGGGGAGATACCCCCTATCGATTCAGGCATATACCAATTGCATTGAAGCCGATCCAAAATTTTTGCCGGCCTACATCAACAGAGGCTTCGCCTACAAGAACCTCAAGAAATTCCAGCTGGCTGTAGACGACTACGAAGAGGCACTAAAGCTTTCGCCCGGTTCACCTTCAGCACAAAACGACCTCGCCTGGTTACTGGCAACGTGTGAAGACAAGTCCTTCCGAGACGGTCAACGAGCGGTTGACCTGGCAGTCGCTGCGTCCCGTTCTGTCGAATACCGTAACCCTGAATATCTTGACACACTTGCAGCGGCGTATGCCGAAATTGGCAACTTCGAAAAAGCGATTGAGACCGTTCAAACGGCAATCGAAATTTTTGGGGATGGCGACATGAAAGATGCCAGTGTCGAACGACTCGAACTTTATCGGCAAAAAAAATCGTTCACAGACGTGATTGAGGTCCCAAAGCCTGAACCTGACGACGCCCCCAAATCTGATTCCAAATCTGATTCCAATAAAGAAGACGCTTCAAAAACGGAATGACCCGAGTTATCAGTTGCCACTTTCCGATTCAAACAAAATGATGGTACCGGACATTCCGTCCAACGGACTACCATTTTGAAAGTGACGTGAGAGCGAACTAAGATTTCGTGGCAGGTGCAACTTTGCCAGTTCGCCATTCCTCTGCTTCTTGATGACAATCTATAAGCCGCTGGTGGACGAGTTCCAGAAATTCGTCCCGGCGGCCTTTTTCTGAGAGCTCTTGAATCGTCTCGACCGAGATCGGCTCACCGAAGACGACACGGACTTTCACGGGCCAAATCCAGAGTGATTTTCTGGGCATTGCTTCGAATGCCCCAGCGATTCCGATGGGAACAATCGGCACCTTCGCTCGGCGGGTCAGGGCAACAAAGCCGGGTTTGAGTTCCCCGATCAATCCATCCGGACTTCGCGTTCCTTCGGGAAACATACCGACATAAAATCCGTGCTCCAGCCGCGCGATCGATTTGCGAAGACTTTCCGTTCCAGCTGATTCACGTCGTATCGACATCACATACGTTTTTTTCAGTATCCAGCCAATCACTGGAAGCCGAAAGAGTGAATCGCGTGCGAGATAGCTGACAGGGCGCTGCAGATGCACACCGATCAGGAGCGGGTCCAGGAAACTTTGATGATTCGCAAGAAACAAAGCACCTTCCTTGGGGAGATGCTCTTTTCCGCGAACGCGTAATCTCAACCAGATCGCACAGAAGATTTGAAAAAGGATCTGAATGAATCTCCAAACGCAATTTCGACGGTTTGGATCTGGAAGCGTTTCGGTATCCGTCATCGAGTCACTGGGCCGCCCATCATGCTGACTTCTGGATGATGCCCGGGGGTTTCGGTGATTGAAATCATGTGGACAGGTTTCGACTGGTCATGATCATCCGAAGCAACCAGAAACTGACAGAAGCGACTTCCATCGGGAAGGGCACGAACCATTGAAAGGTGTTCACTGGAAACAGGTACGTTCAAACCGTATTCCGTTTGCACTGCCTGAGCAGCCAGACTCGCAATTTCGTCGGCCTGTGCACTTCCTCCAACTGTTGCCACTGCCCGCACATTCTCTAAACGGCGTTGAGCTGCTGCCATCGAAAGGACTGACTTGATCTCCGGAAAACGGACAGCCAATACACCGACTGCTCGACAGCGAAGTTCACGCGTTTCGGTCGCTGTTTGAATTCGAAAGACTGTTTCACCAGCCCCTTCGATGTGACTTCTGAGACCAGATTGAACTGTCGCCTGTTGAATCTCTTTGTTCATTGAATGAGTCTCGACGTTACAGAGACCATCAACAGTCCAAAGCTGTTTCACGAGCGCTTCCACTTGAGCGACAGGCAGCTGGGACCTTTGTGGCCCCTCTGGAGACATGATTTGCATGCGACCGTCCGCGAGGATGATGACCTCCGGATAGGAGGGTGTGTACCCATTGAGGTACCACATCTCAACCACGGGGGTGCTTCCTTTTTCGGGCAGCAACGACATTTCCGCTCCCCAGACCGGTGAGGAAAGACAGGCGATTGCGATCAGTGCAAAGTTCTGTACGCGGCGAGACATCATTTCTCGTCCTGATTTTGATGGAAAGTGATCTGACTGGTCCGAAACCTTCAATCGAGTCTCTCGAAACAATGAGAAACTCTTAAGATATCGGCTTCCGGGTAGTTCCTGGGTGATCTATACATCGACTCTCATCGAGACGGGAGGTTACCCTAAGTTCGCTGGTCATCACAATCCGTATTTTCGCATCAAGCAGCGATACTGATCAGTTGTTCCAGTGTGAGTCGAAAATTCCGGCCTGAATCACTTGCTCATTGAACTGACCATCTTTCCCACGGGAGAACTGAATCACTGCATGGTCTCCTAACTTAGGAAACAACCATGCGTTAGAGGCTTTGAAGTCTTTTTCATGTGTGGTCATCCCCGAGTTGATCACGAGATACTTTCGTGGATTCAGGGGGTTTGGAAAAAGAAGGACAACTGCGTGGTCTCGAGTTGAGTAAGTTTGTCCCTGAAAGGTGATGGAATCCTTTTCCCACTTCAGGGGAAGTTCCTCGACAACCCGCTTGATGAGGCTGTTGGAACCGGGATCGCCGAACAGGATCAGGTTTTTGCTCCGAATCATCTTTTCATCGACGGCAGAATCTTTCACAACCAGTGGGTGAGCTCGCATCCATTTATCAAATTCTGTTTGAAATCGGTTGAGCGACCAGTCGGAATACTCCTGTAATTCAGGTGACCAGGGTTGCCCTGTCCCCTGAACGCAAACAAACGGCTCCATAAATGCATCATCAATCGGCCCTTGAAGATTATGACGCTTCTTGCGATTCGGGTTCTCCTCAAAGTCGAGTGAGTCGTCGTACGAGAGCACTGACCACCCACCCGCATCTTTCACGAGATAGACATCGATCAAATTGGCGTCTGCTGCCAGATTGAGATCGAACGATTCTGAGCCATCAACACTGACACGATTCACTGCTGTCCGAAGAATCGATAGCGCGGAGACGTTCTCCGTTTCGACATTCAGCACATTGTCATCACCAAGCGTGGAGGTAACGGTCGTCTTCTCGTACGGGACCGACTGTTCATGAATCGTCAGCCATTCGCACTTGTTGTATTTGAGTGTGTAAGTGACAAACTCGAATTCACGCAATCCGGGAACTCGCTTTCGGCCTTTCGTATTATGCTCTGCCAGAAATTCCATAAAGGTCGCTTTACTGGCATCGTCAAACTTGTGCCCCATGTTGGGACCAACGATCAACTTCAATGGCACCTCCAGCTTCTCGGCTTCCTCTTGAACATGCAGACTGGCTGCCAGCTGTGCATCTTTCTCACCACCATATGTGATAAATGGGACGACGTTTAAGTTGAGTGCATAGTCTTTTGCATCATAAATTCGCAAAGCACGATGTTGATATTCTGGAAGTTGTTCAGTCTGTTTTTGGTATCGATAGAAATCCACAAAGCCAGCTCCGGCTCCCACAGATGCCCATCGCGATGGATGATGCAAACCAAGATGCCATGCACCTGCCCCACCCATTGAGAAGCCCCAGAGCGTGACTCGACTTTCATCGACTCGATACCGCTTCGAAACATCAGCGATTGCTTCAAAGACATCAGTTTCGCCAGCCCAGCGATACGCATTGTTGGTCCGTCCGAAAACATCGAGTTGTATCCAGGTCTGCCCCTTTGGTGCAGGTTTTCCATTCGCTGAGGCAATGAAGTGGGCTTCCGTCAGTCGAGAGTTTCGACCGTGCAAGACAACATACAGCGGCCACCGCTTTGCTCCTTTCATCTCGAACCCTTCTGGAAGTGTCACGAGATACGGCTGCACCGAATCATCAACGTGCGAACGGTATCCAAGTGCGTGAACACCGGGACGAGTTCCCCAATCGGCTTTCCCTTCGGCGATTTGCTTTGCACGTTCACCCCCCAAGTCAATCGCTTTCTGCGCGGACTGGACGTAGTTCGGGCGATAAAATTCATTGTGGCGGATAATCCAGTCGACCCCTTTGGCACAGATCTCGGCATCGACACGTCGATTCTTATCAAGCCCATCGATCTGTGCTTCAAGCTTTTGAAGTCCCTGACGGAGCGTCTCGACCTCTGCTTCAGACTGAGCAAAGAGATTTGCTGCCAGGAGCCCCATGATGAACAGTGGCGTTGTATATCGAATCAACATCGTTGCCTGCTTCCGCCGTAAGGTTTTTTGTGAAGTGATATTTTGCAACACGTTCGTGTTCCTTGCGTCCGTGAAGAGCAGATCATGGAATGAATCACTCATCTTCACGAGACAGGTCACGGACATCTTTTCCGAAATTGCTCGGTACGTATCTCAACTCTCTTTGAATATGACTTGTGAGAGAGAATTTCACAATTCGAACTGGTGATTCGGTTCTACCTCGTCTCCCCCATCAAGCTTGCGAGCGATACGCCCTCTAAACGAACACTCGGGTGAGCAGACCGCTCGCTTCACGTCCAATTCATAGACTACTCATTGTCTGCTTATTGACTGCCGAATTTAAGGTCTTATTTGAATTCGATCTCGGATGGCGAGAGTACTTCCAACAAACGGTCTCTGCTCACTCGATTGGGAGAACCATTTCAGTTTGTTATTCTCTGCAATGATTCAAGTCATGAGACACTACACTGTTGATGAGTAAGAAAATGGACCTCTCAAATCAGAAAATTCTCGTCACTGGCGGTTCGCAAGGAATCGGTCGTGGAGCAGCATTAGAGCTTGCGAAAGCGGGAGCCAACGTCGCAGTCAATTACCGGTCGAACTCTGAAGCTGCGGATAGCATCGCAGATGAAATCCGTGCTCTTGGTTGCCAGGCACTGGTTCTGCAGGGGGACGTTTCGGTCCAGGCGGAGGTCGAGCAGATGGTCTCGACCGTTGTCCAAGAATGGGGCGAAATCACCGGTCTTGTTTCAAATGCCGCATACAGCGATCGTGAACTCATGATCAAGGCAGACATGGAGGGATTCAAACGTACGGTTGACGTCAGTATGTGGGGAGCCTTCTTCGCAGTCCGGGCGGTTTCACAACAACTCGTGAAACAAGAGAACGGAGGATCAATCATCGTGGTCAGTTCTCCACATGCGAAAATTCCTTTCCCCACTGCGATGGCCTACAACATGTCCAAGGCAGCTATCGATCACATGGCAAGAACGGCAGCCATTGAACTCGCAAGGCATCGCATCCGCGTCAATGTCGTACACCCCGGTTGGATTGATACTCCGGGAGAACGAAAATTCTTTAGCGAAGAACAACTCGAAGAAGGTGCAAAGAACATTCCCTGGGGCCGTTTGGGACAACCTGAAGAAATTGGCCGGTTAATCACATTCATGATGAGCAGCGATTGCGACTACATGACCGGCAACACTGCCTTGATGGATGGCGGCATAAGTTTGCCATGGTGGTCCAACCGTGAAGAAGGAAAGCAGTGACTTTGAAAGAGTCCCAGAACTTGTATGATTACAAAATAACTTTTCGAACCAAGCAGAACAGCTTAAGCGATTACAATTCAAAAGGAGTGAAGGATGAGCAGGAATCAAGTTTTTTTTGCAGCAGCACTATGCATGACCCTGATCGTATCGGGTTGCCCCAAAGGGAGTGACACAAGAGAACTTGGTGAAGGGGATGATGTCACCAACACCGCTCCGCCAGAGCACCACCATCATGATGAAGGCCCTCACGGCGGGCACATTCTCGAATTTGGTGAATACCACGGTGAAATTACTCATAAAGACGGAATTGTGACAGTTTATATTTTAGGTGGCGATGCAAAAACATCTGTTCCTCTGGAGGGAGCGACCGCTGTCTTGAACCTGAAATCTGGCGACAAGTCTGGCGACAAGACTGTTGAAATCGCCTTGGCAGCGAGCCCGGAAGAGGGAGAAGCTGAAGGTTCTTCTTCAAAATACGCTTCTGCAGCAGGCGCCCTTCCAGAAGGTGTTAAAGATCTCGAAGCGATCGAAGGTTCTGTCGTGATCACAATGGGAGAAAAAACACTGACTGCAAAAGTTGAACACGACCACGATCACGGTCATGCTCACTAGAACAGAAGACTCGACTGGGTGCCTGTGAAGAACGCGTTTCACCAGTCAAATTGCTGGTCAGGACCAGGTAGAATCTGACCACGGATTCAAAAATGTTCGAGAGCATTTCCTGAAATCGTGTCGGCGATTCACTTCGTGAATTTCAGTCTCCTTGCTGAGAGCACCGTGATGACACAGGAACTAAGAACACGAAAACGCTCGAAGCGAAAAAAAGTCCTGAGAAACGCGAATAAAATTGCTGGAGGCAGTGTCATTCCACTGGAATGACGGTCTCCGGATAAGCCTGCAGGCGACTGCGAGATCCATTCAGCCCCTCCCTGGACTGATCAACAGTCCGGGGAGGGAGCACTGAATATTTCCGAATGACAAGGCAGATCAACACATGATATCTTGTGAATATTGCCTCGAATAACGCTTTCAGCCTGCATTTTTTTCGCGAGCTTGAATAACTTTCTTGTCGGATTTGGTTTCGAGAATTGACGGACGCCCAGCGTCAACTAGAATCGAAACCACTTGAGCAATTGAAAATCACCAGCATTCAAGTCACCATAGGCTTGTATGAAGATGCTGAGTTTTGTTGAATTTATCCTGAGGAGAAGTTCCAGGTGCAGGTCGCAATCACGTGTCGACACGGCGAAATCAGTGGTGATTTTCGCGATTACATGTCAAGAAAATCAGAGAAACTTCTGCACTACTTCGAGAGAGTTCAGTCAGCTCAGGTCACTCTCGATTTCGAGGGAGACCGGGTTCGAGTCGAAATGCTTGTCGACGCTGAGCACAAGCACGATTTCGTAACTCATCATGAGATGAGTGCAGATGATGTTGGTCCATGTTTCGACCAGGTCCTTGCGAAAATGGAACAGCAAATTCGTAAGTACAAAGAGAAACTGACCGATCATCGCCGAGACAAACCTCTCAGTAAAGTTATTGGAGACGGTTTAGACTCTGATGTCGAGGAATCAGAAAACTCCGAGTAGAACTTTGTTCTCAAGGAGTATTTCGAAATTGCCCTAGCCACTACTTGGAAACTCTATGATCTCGGTTTATCTCGCTGTTTGAGATAGCAGGTCCAGGTTTCCATGTAAGTCCCAAACACATCAAATCGACGATGCAGTCGATCTTAGATTCGTTTTAATTTTCCAGCAGGACTACGACAGATGAAACTCACAGAGTTCGTCGTTTCAGATGCAATTCTTCCAGAACTCGTCGCTGATTCAAAAGAATCCGCTATTCGTCAGATGGTTGCCAGCCTAAAGCAATGCGGAAAGATTAAAGAATCTGATGAAGAAGCGATTGTTTCTGCCATCTCGAAGCGTGAAGAACTCGGTTCGACCGGCATTGGTCGTGGAGTCGCTGTTCCTCACACGAAGCATCCATCTGTCGAATCAATTATCTCGACTGTCGCACTTTGCCACGATGGGCTCGATTTCGATAGCCTTGACGGCGAAGACGTCTACATCCTGTTCCTGCTGATCTCACCACCTGATCGTCCTGGTGATCACTTACGTGGACTCGAAACAATCACTCGTTACCTGAAAAAAGACGACTTTTGCAGCTTCTTGAAACAAGCTCGCACAAAAGCGCAAGTCATGGACCTGCTTCAGGAAGCGGATGACAACCTCGTTTAGACCTGAACCGAAAACCTGGAGCTGACTTCCTGAGACTTCGAAGATTTCAAATCGCTAGAGCATCTTTCGAATTGGTTTGCAGGTTCTGCCTCGTGGCGAAAAGCATTTTTACTAGGGAAATGCGTTCTTCACGGGCAAACGGTAGAGCAAACTGCTCTAAAACGAAGCATTGGGAATGTCAAATGGTGAAAAAATCTTCATCACAACGGTTTTCGCTACGGCAATTCCCACAGTTTGTGAAATATTCTGTGTCACAACATCACAATTTTTATTAAGCTGAGTCTGAGACGCTGTGAAAGAGACTTGGGAAATTTCACAAAGATTGGTGTTCACACCTGATCTTTGAGAACCCGTTCTCCATTGTCACTGTCCTATCATTGTCGATGACTCCATAGTGGACCATCAAAAGGTCGTCTCCCAAAAAACAATCATCGTTCGTAATGAGTGAACTTAACGTCGGTCGCTTTGATCCTATCATGTCGGAACCCGATTCCATCCGCCGAAACGTGCGGCTGAAACTCGCACAAGGTCTTCACATTCGTGCTTGCTCGAATGTGATTGCCATTGTTAGCGGTTTTGCGGGTAAAGTCTTGATTCATGTTGGCGACAGAAGTGCGGACGCATCTTCCATGTTCGACCTTTTACTTCTCACCGCTTTGCCAGACTCTGATTTAGTCATTGAAGCCTCAGGTGATGGAGCTGAAAGCATCGTCGAAAAACTGGAAGACCTCTTCTCAAAACAGACCGATCCGGTTGAGTGACCCCGCTTGCTTCCTGAACTCAATCCCTAAGTCGACCTCCCATATTGTTCTTCATGAATTCCTGAACACGGGGATGCAGCTAAGAACCAGAGAGAGACTTCAAAGAAGAGGCGACCGCTCGTACTCCGGCTTTCCGAAACCGATGATTCACTCGCTCTGAATTCTTCAGCCCAACCGCCATTTGCCCACAATTCACTCGTGGGAATCAGTCCCGCCAAGGCAGAGCATTTCGGCGACCAACAATAACCGAATGCTCCTGGCGGCAACCGAATGCTCCTGGCGGCGACTCACTGGCCTCTCCAGTCGATTCAGATTGCCGATTCTACTTTGTGGCATTCTTCAGATTCTCTCAGACTCAAGAACGTCTCTCACATCGAGATTTGCCGATATCGACATTGGACACGCATCTTTTCACTCGTTTGCTACAATAGTGCTTTGCTATGATACAGAGGTCTCGCCAATCATTTCGATTGACTGTTTTCCACTCACCGTGAATTGTTTGAAATGGACCTTCACCCGCAAGCTCGCGGAAGGGGGACGGGTTTCATCAAACGCAAACACCGGTGAACAGGGAAACAGAATAAAGTGACGTCCAGTCTCTAAGTTTTTTAACGAGTTTTGTCCTGCGGCCTGCACACTCAGAAAGCCTGGGCATTCAGAAAGTCCAGAAAAGTCCCACCGCGGACGTGGTCATAAATTTTTTGAGGTCCGATGCAAGTTAGAAATGGAATAGCTGTTTCACCGGGCGTGGCGATGGGTCCAGCCTTTGTGCTGGGTGTTGAGGATTTTCGAATCCCGGACGACACCCTGAGCGTTACCGCTGTGGAATCAGAGATCACACGATTGCGCTGTGCCTTGGAGAATGTCGCAAAAGAAATTTCCGCGAATGAAGCACTCGCCGAGCAACATCTAGGGAAAGAGTACGCTGCGATCTTCGGTGCGCATCTTCAATTTGTCCGCGACCCCAAACTGCTTGAACGGATCGAGTCTTTAATCCGCGAACAGCACCAAACCCCGGAGTACGCAGCAACCCAGGTTCTGCGAAAATTCGCCAGAGAACTGCAACATCTGGGAGACAAATATCTCGCTGAACGGGCCGCCGACATTTTTGATTTAGAGCGCAGCTTGCTACGGCATCTACTTGGTGAACAGCGTGAAGAACTCTCGCACCTGACTGCTCCTGTCGTCGTGTTAGCTCACAACTTAACTCCCAGCGAGACAGCCGGTTTGAACTCAAAGTTCGTCAAGGCTTTTGTCACAGAGACCGGAGGAAGCACAAGTCACACAGCAATTTTAGCAGGGGCTTTAGAGATCCCGGCGATTGTTGGAGTCGGTGAATTTATATCGGATATTTCTGGCGGTGAGATGATCATCGTCGATGGGAATGAAGGTCGACTGATCATTGCTCCCGATGCGGAAACTCAAGCTCGATACCTGACAGAACAAGAACGTTTCCGCACACAAAGTCTTGCTCTGCAAAGACTGAAACTCGGTCGTGTCCAAACGAAAGATCACGTCGACATCGAAGTGTGCGGGAACATCGAATTTCCGGAAGAAGCGAAAACGTGCAAGAAGCGAGGTGCAGACGGAGTTGGTTTATATCGGACCGAATTTCTTTACCTCGGATCAATGCGAGAACGGACCGAAGAAGATCACTACAACGCTTACACCAAGGTCCTCAAAAAATTCCCGGAGCTTCCCGTCACAATTCGGACATTGGATGTCGGCGCGGACAAGATTCCGGACTCGATGAGGCCGATATACCGCGACCACTCCAACCCAGAACTCGGGCTACGGAGCATCCGTGTCAGTCTGGAACATACCGACCTCTTCAAGACACAACTGAGGGCAATTCTCCGCGCGGCAGTTCACGGAAATGTCCGCGTGATGTTTCCACTTGTCTCATCAATCGGAGAATTCCGGCAGGCGAAAATGGTCTTGCGAGACGTTTGTGAAGATCTCGAAGAACAGAAGATCGAACACAATCCAGACATTCCAGTTGGGATGATGGTGGAAGTCCCATCTGCGGCAATCATGGCTGATGAATTCGCTCGCGAAGTCGACTTCTTCTCAATCGGGACCAACGATCTGATTCAATACACGCTTGCAGCTGACCGCTCGGACCCGTCGGTGGCAAAGTATTACAACGCCTCGGACCCTTCGGTGCTCTTTCTGGTCCGCCGGGTTCTCTTTGCTGCACGAGATGCAAACCTGCCGGTCTCGGTCTGCGGTCAAATGTCTTCGGACCCCAAGTTCATCCCGTTGCTCCTGGGCATGGGGTTGCGTCAGCTGAGCGTCACACCGCAAAAGATCCCGTTGATCAAACAATTGATCTGCAATATCTCCATCGAGGATTGCCAGAAACATGCGAAAAAGGTTTATCAGCTTGACCTTGCGCGCGATATTGAAAACTTTTTGCGTGGCGAATTGAAACGATTTCTGCCCGATTCCGAGGGCAATCGCTAACTTTTGATGCGATTTCTCAATCGGCGAAACTTGCTGTTCAATGCCGCTCTGCAGGCCAATCAACGGTCCTCCGTTGACCTGAATCGGCCTTGCAACATAGTAAATCAGGACTGTTCGTATCCCTGATTTTTAAGGTTGAGTTCATGCGCATCAAGATTGCGCTCACACTCATAGTTATGTTGCAAGTTGCTTCGCTCTCATATGCACAGAGCGACGCCCCGCCCCCTTCGCGCTTCATTCGTCGCTATGAAATTGAAGCTCCACCTCCTTCTGGTCCCATACGAAGTATCGAGCGAAAATCGGAGGCTCAACTAGAGACGATTGAACGGGTCCAGTTCGCAGAACCTGTACCTGCTCCCCCTGCAGAACTCCCTGGACGAGCACTGGAAATGCAGTCGGAACAGACGACCAGTCTAAAAAAACTGGCGGCCCCCCCTATACTCGCTCCTCTGCTTCCAAAGAATCCTACGCTCGCGAAACCAGTCGATCAAAATGAGACACTGACTGTTGAATCGCATACTCCGCCCCCTGCGGCGCCGAATTTATTCAAACCGACACCAGCTGAAAAACAAGTTCCCGTAGGCCAACGAGGAACCTGGGTTCCAGTGAGGCAGGAATCTAAAAAGCCGATTCAGACCACCGTAATCGAACAGACGGGATCTCATCCCACACCTGCTCCCACGACAGTGCAGAGTGAGTTGAGGGACTTCCCATTGGCACCTCCTCCTCCTCCAGAGGAACCTTTGAGTTTCATTCAGGCGGAGACACACAGACCTGTCCCGCCGACCGACCCCGTTGTACCTGTTGCCCCAGTTGACTCACCACCTTGGGGAATCAACGACTATGGCTTGGCACCTGACACTGAAGAAAATTTTGTCGACCAGCCATTTGCCAGCCCGCCAACGCAGTTCTACAACGACCCAATTTACAGTGGAGACTGTTGGTATCAGGGGGACGAATTTCAATCAGGATGTGACTCGATCGAATACGATCAAATTTCCCCTCTTGTGAATTTGGGACTCAAGGGTGGCAATGATCGTTCACTACTAAATGTTCAGACACTCCTTCCGCTTTGGCAAAACGATATCGATTTCGTGTTTGCCGACATTCGTGGGCGCTTTGACGACAAAGAAAGCAGCCAAGGTGAGTTTGGTTTAGGATACCGAACGTTCATCTCACCTGAGTGGATTTTCGGAATCTATGGTTACTATGACTTACTCAAAACCAATCAACGAAATCGGTTCAATCAGTTTACGACTGGATTCGAGTTTCTCTCTGAAGACTGGGACATTCGCCTGAATGGATACTTCCCGAATGAGGGTGGCAAACCATCGAAGTCTGCCAGCGGGATCTCCAACGGAACGATCATCAGCAACGCTTATCAAGAACGTGCAGCCACTGGATTCAATACAGAAGTTGGTAAACGCATTATCCACTGGGGCCGATACGACTCAAACGAACTTCGCTGGTTCGTGGGATACTATCACCTTGAAAACTCTGCTCCGGGATTCAAAAAGATGAGCGGCCCGAGCACGCGGCTTGAGTATCGCAGTTACGATTTACCATGGTTGGGAGAACAGTCTCGTCTGACCGCCGGTGTCGAATACACAACCGACAAAGTCCGCGACGACCAGTACTGGGGATTTGTGAATGTTCAAATTCCATTTTCTCCGAAATGGAGTCGCAAGAAGCTCGATCCACTTCGCCGCCGCTTCGTCGACTCACCGGTACGAGACATCGACTAAGGATCTGTCATGAAACAGTTTCCCAACATCTGCGGCAGGACGGTTTCACACATTTCGAATTGGTATTCGGGTTTTGACTCGTGGTGAACTGCAACCTCACGTGTAAAACGTGTTCCCCACGTGCACACCAGAGAGCAAAAAGCTCTAACTCTGAATACAACATTCCACTTTATTCTGACGACGGACGTGATCGTGAAAAGTTTAACCCAAGAACAAATCAAAGAACATATTCCGCATCGAGACCCGTTTTTGTGGTTGGATGAAGTGGTTGAGATGAGCGAAACCAGCATCCACGCAAGGAAACTCATCACCGACGACCTGGATGTCTTTCGCGGACATTATCCGAACTTCCCGATTCTTCCGGGCGTTCTGCAATGCGAAGCGGCATTCCAGGCAGGCGCAGTCCTGATCGCCCAGATACTGGAAACGGGAACAGGTGAGGTTCCGGTCGTCACTCGATTGAATAACGTCCAATTTAGAAAAATGGTTCGTCCCGGCGACACGCTCGACATCGAGGTTGAGCTGACTGAACAACTCTCAAATGCCTTCTTCCTGAAAGGCAAAGTTTCCGTCGCAGGCAAAGTGACGGTCCGACTCGAATTTGCATGTTCCGCTGCCAACCCAAGTGCGTGAGGACTGGCAGCGAAGCGAAGCAAAATATTATTCCGCTATATCAGTTCGCGGATAAGATCCAAGAACTTCTAAACGAACAGCTTTCTTTTCGAGAGTCGTCAAAGCTTTTTTGATCTTGGGGTCTTTCGAATGGCCTTCGAAATCAAGGAAGAACAAGTATCCGGTTTCAGGTCCCCGTAGCGGGAATGATTCGATCCAGGTGAGATTGATCTTGTTCGTTTTGAACGCATTCAAGGCGTCCGTCAGCGAACCGGGGCTGTGCGGAATTTGCAGCAGCAAGGCGGTGCGGTCTCTCTTCGTTGGCTTCGTATCTTGATCACCGATGATCGCAAATCGGGTCACGTTGTACGCATTGTCTTCAATCGAGTCCGCTACGATATCTAATCCGTATTGGACAGCTGCCTGTCGACTGGCAATTGCAGCGGCGCCAGGTTTACTTTGAGCGAGGGCTGCTGCGGTCGATGTGCTGGTAACATCGTGCAACTGAGCATTTGGCATGTTCCGTGCAAGCCAGTCCCGACATTGCGAGAGAGCCTGCGGCTTGCTGTAAATTTCGGTGATCTCACTTCGCGGTGATCTCGAGAGTAAGTTGTGATGCACAGCGATTTGAACTTCACCACAAATTCTTAACGGCAGCCGGGTGAACATATCGAGCGTATCGACAATGCGGCCATCAGTGCTGTTTTCAATCGGCACGATTCCGAACTCTGCATGTCCTTTGTTCACTTCTTCAAAGACAGCTGCAATTGAATTGACTGGAATCAGATCGGCAGTCTTGCCAAACTTCTCCAAAGCAGCCAAGTGGGTGAAGCTAAACTGTGGCCCTAAGTAAGCGACGCGGACTTCTTTGACTTGTTCCCGGGCTGAGCTGAGGATCTCGCGGAAGATGCTTTTTAAAACTTCCTGATCGATGGGGCCTTTGTTATAGCCAGCGAGTTGCTCCCAAAGTTCTCGCTCCAGCTGAGGATCAAACCAGACATCGCGGCGATCTGTCAGCTGTTCTAACTCACCGATCGTGAGCTTCAACCGTTCATTGAGAAGCTTGACGATCTCTTTGTCGATGGATTTCAACCGAACCGCAGGGTTCACTCTTCTTGGTTTGGCAGCAGGCTTTGCCGGGGCCGCCTTCTTAGTAGGAGTCGAACTGGACGGTCGAGTTGTCTTTTTCTTTGCCATCGGATGCAGTCTCAATCAGAGAGTAATTTTGCCCCGCGGTGGACTCATCCCTCTGAAGACAGCACTCGCTGCGAGAGATAATCTCCGGTCTTCTTGCCCACGGGTAGTCAAGAACGCTTGCATCAACAAGCGCTGCATCCCTGCCTTAGAACCTTTCTCCGTCCGTCTCCCCACTTGTTGAGATCGCTTTGTACAAGTGGGTCTTGCCGATGTCAAGCTTGCGAGCTTGCCGTAACCACCCCACAGTTTCTCCGCAAGTTTCTGGCTTCAAACAGCTTACGCGAAATTAACCAGTGTGTAATTGAAACCGGCTTTGAAGATCTCACTGCCTGATCAAACTACCCCGGCGGCTTAATCGTTACTGTTTGGATGTCCACATAATGCTTAATCCGGCAGCGTTGAAGCTTTGACGACTTCTTCATCAACGAAAATTGGCAATGGCGGGTCATAGTGAGCAATCAATGCAATCGCATCGCTGGGGCGACTATCGACTTCTATGATCTCGCCGTTGTGCTTAATACGAATGACCGCATAATAGGTGTGCTCGACCAGGTTCGTAATCACGATATCCTGAACTTCTCCCCCCATTTCCTCGATCACATTTTTCAGGAGATCGTGGGTGAGCGGTCGCTGCGGGACCTGGCCCTGCACGCTGCGATTAATACTGGAGGCTTCAAAAATTCCAATTACGATCGGGAAATTTCGTTTTTCTCCATCGACCTCACTTAAGTAGACGACCTGATGATCATTGATCTCGCTGATAATGATTCGGGCAAGTTCCATTTTAATAAGCACGCTCAGATCTCCGCTCATTCGAGATTGTTCGAATCCATCAGTATAGGGACCATGAAATTAGAACATCAAGACCCCACGACCACTCCGATCAAAGCTGAACTTCTTTCTCTCCGGGAAAAGAGAGAATACAGGTGGCAGGGGCGTTTCGTGGCAAAGAGCTCGCCGAAATTGGAGGGTTGACCTCCGAATGTGAGTAATTCCCACCTTTCCAGTTGCTCCAAAACACATTTTCGAGCGAAATAAAATCGAAACAAACGTCATCCCCGTGAACGTCATACAATTCTGTATTATCTTCCACTTCTGTCTAAGCGTTCGCGATCCTTAAAACTGAACTTTCAAAATGAAATCAGGCCTCAAGACCGGGGTTCGTCACGAGTCCCTGCGACGGATCAACGAATCCCACACCATCACTTTCGAAGGACTTCCGCCAGTTCTGGCAACACCGTTTTTAGTGTGGCTGCTGGAAGAGACGGCGATGGAATTGATCCACCCCTTCCTCGAAGATGGAGAACTGACCGTCGGAACTTCCGTCGAAATCGAACATCAGGGTGCCGCTCTCATTGGCGATGAGGTGACCTTCTCGGCGACGGTCGTCCAGATTGATGGACGTGACTTGCTGTTTCGGGTGGACGCAACTCTTGATGGTCAACCGATTTCAAAAGGTCTTCATCGCCGAAAGCTCGTCTCTCGATCAAAACTGCTCCAGAAATTGACTCGCTGAGACTCCTCTGAGTCGCTCTTGCAACTCTTGAATCCTCACAGCAGAGACCTCTGAAGTTCTCTCATCTTGAAGACAGGCTGCTGAGCGAACGGCGATGACATCTACTGGCTCCGCCACCGGCATGTTCTTCGAAAACTGTGAAAAGTGCGTCACATCAGCCAGGGTCAGTTTACCAGCAATGGAGCAGAACATCCCATGTTGGTGGATCACTCTCAGGAAACGCTTCAATCTGCTGTCACTGACCCAATCAGAAAACCGCATGTCGTTCTTTTGGAAAGTATCAAACAGTACGCCCGCACAATCTGACTCAGCGGCTGCTTCGATCACCTCTTCGATCTCGGGCGCGTTGGCATTTGCAGAGTCCACGTACGCAACCGCAACACAGCGTGGCGTCTTCTCACTGTTTTCTGGAGCGAGTTGATCCCGCATGAGCTGCCATGCGGCTCGCCAGTTGTTTTTTCCGCACATCCCTGCAAGCCCGATTTTGAAAAAATTGAAGCCTTTTAACGAAGCAGGGGGTTCAAACGGATCATACTCACCAAGTTCTCCACAGGCAGTGCTTAACTGGCAACGTGAATTGACGGCCCGGATACTGACGACGCACTCTTGGAGAACCCTGGGATGAACCATCCCCAGCGACCCCTGTTGAGGTTCTTTGATATCGATGATGTCGACGCCTGCCTCAGCAGCAATTCGTGCTTCCTGTACATTGCGGACACTCACGAGAAGTTTGGGGGGCATTTTCAGAACCATGAGAGAGTTTCGTGTTTCTTGTGTCCGTGAAGAGTGCTTTTCATCTGAGGAATCACTCATTTTCACAAGACAGGGCACGTGCATCTTTTTGAAAAATGCAATTGAAGAGTATATGGGCAGGAGGCAGGTTATTTCATCTCCGCAAAAAGTTCACGTTGCTCTCTCGCATCTGCACACCCACAAATGTGCCCGTTTGTCCAAACCTCGTAACATTTAAACCTTGTCGGTGCAGGATTGAGGTGATTTCTTGATTTCTGACGAAATAATCAGAGACGTTTTTACAAAAAGGGCCTCTGGTGGCATGATTTCCATCAAGAAATCGAATTGCCACGTTTCTACGATTCTGTTATCACACTCATCTCATTCAATAAATATTCATGACCGACAAACTTAGGCCGCTGACAAGACTACCGAAATGATTGCCATTCGGTTGAATGACAATCGCTTCCACAGGCCTTGTAAGTGCTCCTTATTTTCTAAGTGCGTCGTTGCAGCCGACAGGAAGTCAATATGTCGTCAAGGACTGACGACGCGAGCGCAAAGGGCGCTCAGCGTTTGCGATTGCTGTTCGTCGATGATGAGGCACCGATCCGTATGGTGATGGGTGACGAGCTCGAACAAATTGGTCACGATGTGACAGTTTGTGAAGGTGGTCAGGAAGCCATCGATGCGCTTTCAGAAAATGCCTACGATGCCGTCATTACCGACCTGAAGATGCCAGGGGTCGATGGTTGGGGTGTCATCGAGCACATCAACAAGCAAAAGATCGAAACAGACATCATCATCAGTACCGGTCACGGCGGGATTGAAGATGCCATCCGAGCGATTCGCTCAGGAGCTTACGACTTCCTTCGCAAACCGTATAAAATTGTCGAGATCGCCAACGTTCTCAATCGAGTGGCGGCGAAACGGTCGCTCGAAAACCGTGCGATGGCACTTGAAACAGAGCTGCAGTCTGTCCGTGGGAAGACTCAACTTATCGGCGAAACCGAGCCAATGCAGCGAGTCAAGACTCTCGTTGAACGTATCGCACCGACCGACTCAAGTGTTTTAATTCTTGGAGAAACCGGAACCGGCAAGGAAGTTGTCGCCCGAAGTATTCACGAACACAGTTCCCGCTCCAAAATGCCGTTTGTCGCAGTCAACTGCGGAGCGCTGCCAGACAATCTCGTTGAGAGTGAACTTTTCGGCCATAAAAAAGGTGCATTCACCGGAGCAGATACTCCTCGCAAAGGTCTTATCGAAGTCGCCAACGGAGGAACATTATTCCTCGACGAACTTGGAGAACTCGATAAATCAATGCAGGTCAAGATGCTTCGCTTCCTCGAATCTGGTGAAGTCCGCCGTGTGGGAGAGAATGAATCGTTCAATGTTGACGTTCGCGTTGTCTGTGCAACGAACCGAAACTTGCAGGACATGGTCGTTGAAGGAACTTTCCGCGAAGACCTTTTCTTCCGAGTCAACACTTTCGAAATTCGTTTGCCTTCCCTGCGTGAACGCAAAGATGATATCCACGAACTGGCACTGTTCCTGATTGCTCGATGTACTAAACGTGCCTCAGTTCGGCGCGACCTGATTTCGCCCAAAGCTGTCGAAATGATGCGTTCGCACGACTGGGCAGGGAACGTTCGTGAGTTAGCGAACGCGGTCGAACATGCTGTGATTCTTTCTGGTGGACAAACGATTGAACCGGAGCATCTTCCGGGTAGCGTTTCGAGAAAAGCTGGCAGTACCGACAAACCGTTCTTGGTCACCAACTTCACTCACCCACTCACACTCCGTGAGATTGAGGAAGAAGTGATTATGCAAACTCTCGAGAAATACAACGGCGATAAACCACAAACTTCTGATGAATTGGGAATCGCTTTGAAAACGCTCTACAACAAGCTGAACCAATACCAGAACCACGATCAGGCCGACGCTGCATAAATCGAGCAGCCAACCTGAGGTCGTTTCATCGTAGCCTGGAACCATCGTCCCGGAGAGCCAGACGGGACAATGGTTTCGTGGTTCAGCTCTCTTTGCTCACGTGATCGTGCAGTTCCTGCGATCCAGTCCTGTCAACACAGTTTGTTCTCCCATCTCTCCGTGAAAGCCACTTCCACGAATTCGGAGGCTGCGTGCAGGAAGCTTGACTCTCAGGCCCAGCCGTGACCAATTCTGCTCGGTCAGCTCCGCTGAACAAACATCGCCTGGTACTCGAGCCGCCCGAAAGATCTTTCTGGCCTGACTCGTCGAGAAATTTTATACCAGAATGGGATCTCCAGCGCACGGCTTCTCAGCGTCCTCGCTATCCAATGGACACTTTAAACGGACATACCCGTCGTCTGAGAGTTGGTGGCTAAAACGAGAATTTTGCGATCAGGTTCCTGTTGGTCAGTTGGAATCGAATTGACTATGATTTCAGCATGTCTTATCCACGGTTCATAGAAACCGAGAAAGGAATCATGATGACGGGACCATCTCGTAAAACTTTTCAGTCAATCTCGATAGCGATGTCGTTGTTCTTTGCATTTGTCGTCAGCGCAATCGCAGAGACGAAGTTGCCACCCAGGCCAGAGTTGCCTCAGCGAGCAAGTCGTTTTGAAGGTATGGTCAATCCGCAAACTGGCGAAGTCGTTCGAACGTTGACGCCGAAAAACCCCGATTCTGCTCAGTCGCAAAAGAAAAAATCAGCTCTCGCACGATACATGGCTGGCCGTATTGCTATGGAGCGACGTCGGATTCCAGCGGCTCTCCACGAGTTTGAGCAAGCAATCAAGCTCGATCCGAGCGCTATCGATTCATACAAAGCAATCATCCCATTGCTGCTGACCAACCCTCGACGTGTGGAAGAAGCAGAGAAGTACGCTTTGCAGGCGGCTCAACAAACTGACCAGGGATATGAACTGGTCATGGTGATGGCAGCTGTGTATCAGCGCCAGACAAAAATTAACCAAGCGATCGACCTGATGGAGCGAGCACTCGGCACACGTTCAATTCAAACAGGGTCGAAAGAGGAATTGCTCACTCAGATCGGACTCGGATTATATCACCGTCTCAACAAAGACTTTGATAAAGCGGCTGAGAAATACGAACTGGTGATGAATCGGATTTTAAATGGTGAAGTGGACGATTCTGATCTTGATGATCTCTTGAAAAATCCCGGTCAGAACTTTGATGAGTTTGGAGACACCTTCTTAAAAGCTGGCAAACCGGAACTGGCTCTCAAAGCATATGAAGAAGCCTCGAAGCATCGAGTTGCGAAACCTGGCTTACACAGTTTCAACCTTGCCACAGTCTTTCAACAGACCGGAAAGCCAGAGGAAGCACTCAAGTCTTTACAAGAATACTTTGATGCTCAACAACAGGGACGAGGCCGCGCACCATACGTTCTGCTGGAGTCACTGCTAAAAGAACTGGGCAAAGAAGGCGAACTGATTACCCGGCTGGAAACCTTGCTCAAGAACGATGAGTCGAATGATGTGCTCCGATATTTCCTTGCGGATCTTGTCTTGAAAAACGGAGAGCTCGCTAAGGCTAAAGAGTTATTCTCTAAGGGGGAAAAATCGGTCAATGACCCGCGTGCCCAAGTCGGACTCTTAACGATTCTGATTCAAGAAGGGAATGCGGAAGAGATCTTCGAGTTGCTCCCCAAAGCCTATCAGCGAATCCCGCGTGGAAGCGACGAGGATACGCTTGAGCAAATGCAGGAAGATGTCCGTGCACTTTCAGAAAGTTTTGAAGCACAGCTGGACGCATTGAAGGAAAACGAAGAGCTCTTAGCAAAAGTCTTTGACCACGCACGTTCACTCAAGAAGGGAGATGAACCTTCCCTGGAATTCCTTCAAGCTTACATTCTGGGAAAACTGGCGACCGAGGCGGACAATGCGGACGCAGCGATTGAGTTTTACAAGTTCGCCATTGGAATGCGGAACGACCCTCCCACGTTACTCTACACGGAAATTGGCGGATACCTGCTGGATGCCAAAAAGTATGAAGAGGCCGTTCAAATTCTGAACGAAGCATTGGCGAACCCATCAAGTACACTACAAGCCGACCGTTGGCGACTGCTCTTCTTCCTCAGCTACGGACAAGAGTTTCAAGGCGAAACAGAGGATGCGTTAAAAACAGTTGACGAGGCGATCCGTACCGCCCCTGAACAGTTGCACGGTCGTCTGGAATACCAGAAAGCCTGGATCCTCTATCATGCTCACAACCTTGATGAAGCACTTAAGCAGTTTCAGAAAGTGATTCAGTCATTCCCTGAAGATGAGAGCGTTGTGCAAGATGCCCGCTTCCGGGTCTCTGCAATTTACGTTGAGCAAGGAGATTTCTCCAAAGGAGAGGCGATCCTCGAACAAGTGTTAAAAGACGATCCCGACAACACTCAGGCCAACAACGACCTTGGGTATTTGTGGGCCGATCAGGGCAAGAACCTGGAGAAGGCACACAAGATGATCCAAAAGGCTATTGAATCCGAGCCCGAAAACCCCGCCTATCTAGACAGCTTGGGATGGGTTCTCTTCAAGAAGGGAAACTTCAAGGAAGCTGCCGAATACCTGACGAAGGCGACTGAGCAGAAGAACGGCGACGACAGCACAATCTTTAATCATCTGGGTGACGCATTGGAAAAACTTGGCCAACATGAAGAGGCACAAAAGAACTTCCAAAGAGCCTTGGAAATTGAACAGGAGAAACCTCACCCAAGTGAAAAATTACTCAAAGAGATCAAAGCAAAACTGAAATCGGATTAAGATCCAGACCCGACGATTTACCTCATTTTGAAAATAGAAACGAACTGATAAGCATGGCTGGACATTCCCATTGGGCGAACATCGCACACAAGAAAGGACGAATTGATAAGAAGCGCGGCGCTTTATTCGGAAAGCTGAGCCGGGCCATTATCGTCGCTGCGCGCAACGGGGGAGGGGACCCTGCTATGAACCTCGCCCTCCGATACGCTCTCGACAAGGCTCGAAAAAACAGCATGCCCAAAGACAACATCGAACGTGCTGTCAAAAAAGGCTGTGGCGATCTAGACGGTGAAGATTATCAGGAAATCGTCTACGAAGGTTACGGCGCCGGTGGAGTGGCTGTCATGGCGGAGGCACTCACGGAAAACCGAAACCGCACAGGCGGAGAGATTCGAAAAACATTCGAAGTGTATGGTTCAGGATTGGGACAAAGTGGCTGCGTTTCGTACATGTTCGAACGCAAAGGCTTCTTTTCCATCCCGGTGGAGAACATCACTTTCGATGAACTCTTCGAGCTTGCTCTCGAAGCCGGTGCCGATGACGTTCAGGAGGCGGGCGACGTTTACGAAGTCACTTGTTCAATCGATACGTTTCAATCGCTGAATGAAGTGCTTGAAACAAATAATATTGAAACGCGGGTCGCTGAGCTTTCACAAATTCCAAACTCGACTGTCGACCTGGAGATTGAGGATGCTCGAAAAGTTCTGAAACTTCTCGAAGAGCTTGAAGCGAACGAAGACATCCAGAGTGTCACTGCGAACTTTAATATCGCTGACGATGTGATGAACGCACTCAGCGAAGAAGAGTGACCGAACTGTTGATCTCCGGAGTTGTATTCCTTGTCGATTGAATTTTATTGCCCACACTGCGAAGCCTATCTGCGCGCTCCAGACTCGAAAGCAAGGCTTTCGATTGCCTGCCCGCACTGTGGGGGTCGCTGCTGGGTTCCTCTCAAGTCAGAGCAAGAATCATTCTTCGATGAAGTCGAAGAGTGGAGTGATGCGGAAGATTTCGATGAGGCTGATTATGAAGCGGATTACGAACCGACTTCCGCTTCGACCAATGTCCCCGTCCTGACTCCAAAGAAAAAACAGCTCCAGACAAGCTGCAAAGTCTGCGATTCTGTTTTATCTCCCAGCGAAAAAGTTTGCAAAGTCTGCAGCCATCGCGTTGGTACACCAATTTTCGATGAACCTGCCGATGTTGATGTCGGAAAAATCCTGTCGACTTCGTGGCGACTCTATACACGACATTTCGGAACCTGCCTGATCGTGACCGTGACAGACGCCGTTTTAACGATCGTGGCGTGTGTTTTGGCAATTTTCATCGGTGGCACAGCCGCTTTGGCAGTTGGGAATCGCCCGGGACTGGTGGTTTTCATGTTCCTGATCGCATCGGGACTCGGCTGGGGCATCGCGATGTCCATGTTCGCCATAGGACATATGCGGTTTTATTTGGACCTGTGTCGAACAGATCGAGCAGATTTTCATAAATCGATGGATTTTCAAGGACCAATTGGACACATCTTTTCAGGTGGGGTTGTTTACTGGAGTTTGTTCCCATTCCTGCTTCCACCAATTTTCCTGTGGCCTTTCGGTCGAGTCGTTGTCGACCAGAATGTTTCCGGGTTTCGCGGTTTGTGGACAGCACTTAGGCTCTCCGTGAAGCACTTCTCCGTCTGCTTTGTGCTGGTTTTCGTAAAAATTGGGGCAATACTCATCTCAAGTCTTTTCCCAGTCGGAGGAGCCATCTTATTGACTCCCTACTTCGCGATTCTCAATACCGTTGCGTATTTGCACTTTATCGGAGAACTTGAATAGATCATTTTGATACAGTGCTGTGGTGTGATACACTCAGAATGATGCGGTGACGTCTCTTTAATTTCAGATTGAATCCTCTCACGTTTCGGAATTACCAAGATCCGATTGGACTCCCATAGGAAGTTATTGACCCGATCACCTCTGGTGCTAATAATGACTTGTGCCATGGACATGTTTCAGGTTTCATTGGGAATAGAGTTTGCTTAACTGATCCCATGACTCGAAAACACAATTTCGATGGCAGAACCAAGTCCAATAGCAATTCTCCACTGAATATGGTGACACGGATTCACCTGAGCTGAGAGCCGGCTGCAAGGCATGACACCTTGCCAAAGCTTTGTCCCGTAAAGAGTTGCGCTAAACGTTCGCAAGAAAGGCGACACTTGAATTACGAATCCCAAGATCCAGAGGCTCGTACGGAATTCACAGCCCCTGATGTTGATAAGTCCTCTTCTCAGCCCGAGAAGCGAAGTTCGAAACCCGAACAACACCCTAAAACTGAACAAAATTTAGCTGCTGAACGACAACCAATTACTGAACAAGATCAGGACTCCAGGCCGACAAGCCAGTCCGAAGCAGATTCAACTTCAAGTCAGGCAGGCAGCCTGACCAACCACAGTACTCACAAACAGGATGAACACATGATGACTCAATTTGCTGAACCGGTTGCTGAAACCCCCGTTCACCAGAATGAGGCTGATCAGGAGACAAAGTCTCCTAAAATTTCGAACGCTCTTGAAAAAGATCTCGTTCAAGTTTTCAAACTCCTCGCTGACGAAACTCGCTTGAAAATTCTCTTCTTGCTCGGACAAGAAAAAGAACTTCACGTCTCCGCCCTTTGTGAGCGCCTCGGTCAAAGCCAACCTGCAGTCAGCCATCACCTGGCCCTGCTTCGCGTTGCAGGACTGATTGACCCACGCCGAGATGGCAAGCACAACTTCTACTCAATTCAACAAAATCGTTTCCACACAATCATGGGGAAACTGTTTACAACATTCACTGAAGACGGAAACGCTTCCGAATTCCGATTCGAAAACTTCGTCTTCCGACAAGACACTCCTTCAGAGGCATAACCTCTTCAAGGTTCGATAAATCAAGACCCCGCTCAAGCGAATTGAGCGGGGTCTTTTTTATTTGAACTGCGGCTCACGGTCGGATTCTTTCTCGCCGGTCGCTACGATACGTACTCGTTCAACTTGATGCCACAATGGAGTTTCTGAATGAGTTCGCTTCGCCTTTTCCTCCCAGTTGCGTTGATCACTTTGCTGATGACCAGTTCCTGCGCCAAGGAACAACCAACAACCGAGCATGAAACATCCTCCGAAGAGGCTTCGACTGCTACAAAGCAGCAAGCACCTCCTGAACAGGACAAAAAAGCGACTCAGGAACCTGTCAAGAAAGCTGAACCGAAGAAGACTGTCGAGACGACACCAGTTCCTTACGAAAACCCTTTAACAGCAGAGCAAAAAGCTGCGGGGTGGCTCAGCCTGTTTGATGGACACTCTCTGTTTGGATGGGAATCGACTGACGATGAAATCAACTGGTCAGTCAAGGATGGTGCAATCATCGCTGACTCGGGGCCGATTGGCTCTTTAATGACGACCGTACCATTCACAGACTATGAACTCGTTTGTGAATACCGCATGAAAACCGGTGGAAACAGCGGTCTCTTTCTTCGCTCTCAATTCCCACCGGGAGATATCGCAACAGAATGCTACGAGGTGAATATCGCTGACGACCACCCCGATGGGTATTCGACAGGAGCTTTGGTGAATCGGCAAAAACCAGAAACAGCTGTCGAAAGAAAAGAGGGTTGGAATGAGTTCCGTGTCGCAGTTAATGGTCCAAAAATCGAAGTCCAGCACAATGGCCTAGTTGTGCTGAATTACACCTCGGACAACAACGTTGCAGCGACCGGCCGCATCGGATTACAAAAGAATGCTGGACAAATTGAGTTTCGAAAAATCTTACTGAAGCCTCTGAATCTCAAGTCTCTTTTCAACGGGAAAGACCTCACTGGTTGGCGTGAAGTTCCTGGATCAAAGAGCGATTTCAAAGTGGAGAACGGCGAAATTCACGTCAAGGACGGAGCTGGATTCATCGAAACGGAAGAGACTTACCAAGACTTCATCTTCCAATCTGAAGCCATCAGCCATGCAGATGAACTCAACAGCGGGTTCTTCTTCAGAGCAATGGAAGGGACGGAAGAAAATCCTTCAAACGGGTACGAATACCAGATCCACAATGGATTCGAAGGGGACCGCAGTCGCCCCAACAATGCAGGGACCGGAGCCATCTTCCGTCGCATCGATGCACGTTACGTTGTCGCTAACGATAAAGAATGGTTCAATGCAACATTAATCGCTTTCGGTCCACGAATCTCCTGCTGGGTTGATGGTTACCACGTCGTTGACTGGGTCGATGATCGCAAGCCAGATCCGAATCCCCGACGTGGCTTACGGCTGGAAGGTGGTCACATCAGTATTCAAGGTCACGATCCAACGACAGACTTGTCATTCCGGAATCTGAAAATCGCTGAATATCCAAAACCACCACAGGGTGATGAGTAAATCCCAGGATGAAACCAAGACAATGAGGGATTTATTCGGTGCTCGTGAAGGCGATTCCAGTCTCCCAACCTGCCGGAATCAAGCTGGACCTCACTGCCAGAAACCCCACTCTGCCGTATTGAGTTTCCTGCTCATTGTCGGGTGCCTGTTAATCCTCCAATGGAGCAATTTGGGATGGACAACCGGAAAGCTCGGCCCATCAATTTTGCTCATTTTTTCTGCACTCGCTGGCTGGACGTTCAAGCAGCCTGGTGTGACTTACACAATGGGGATGACATGTGTGGGGATGCTCATTCTTCATGTCGTTCAAGCGGAGTTACACCAGCAAGCGATTGTTGAAACGGCTCGAGCTACATTTTCCGTAGGAGCCGTGGCACAACTGATGACCGTCGTCCGCTCGATCATTGATGATCGTGAATCGATTTCGGGCTCTGACCCGCTCACCGATTTACTGAACTTAACGCGATTCAAAACTTACGTTGAGTCGAGAACAGCATCCAGTCAATCAAACGACTCTCCGTTCGCGATCGCACTACTCGACTGCGACGAGTTTAAATCGTACAACGACACTCACGGCCATTTGTCGGGGGACCAGTACCTGGTTGATATGGCGAACCGTATCGATTCGTCACTTAATGAGGGAGAATTCGCTGCCCGCTGGGGAGGTGATGAATTTGCAATCTTGTATTCAACCACAAAGGAAGAATTCCTCGTCGATCGTCTTCGCACCCTTCAAGAATCTCTGTCGTCAACAAGCGAGCAAATTGAAAACCCGATGACCTGGAGCGTGGGAGTCGCGATTTTTTCAACACCTGAAAAATACTCAGCAGACGAGATGATCAACCGCGCAGATCAAGCAATGTACGCAGCGAAACGAACAGGGCCGGGACAGATTCATGTCGTTTCAGATTCCGAAAACGACGTTTCATAGAGCTGGTTCGCTGAAATATAGAGTTCAACAGATCGTGGAGTCAGGTAGCGAATACTTTTCCCTGCTTCGCACCGATTGCGAATTTGTGTTGCTGAAATATCGATGGCTGGCATCTCTAGAAGACAAACCTGACTCGGGTCAAGTTGCTCTGGAACCTCCACTGAAGACTGACCTCGGTTGACCGCGACAAGTTTCGCAAGACTCAGGATCGTTCCCGGTTCGCGCCAGTTCGGGAAATCAGTTAACGAGTCTGCCCCAATCAGCAGATGCTTTTCGGCATCGGGATGCAATTCCTGAATCGCCTGCAAAGTCTCAAATGTATAGCTGTGTCCTTTTCGCTTGATTTCCATATCGCATAGCCGGAATCGTGGATTCCCCGAAATCGCGAACCGCAGCATTTCCATTCTTGCTTTGGGCGGAGTCGTCGCCTTCCCCAGCTTGTGCGGATTCTGGAATGCCGGAACGAACCAAACTTCATCGAGCGAAAGCTGCTCGCGAACAGTTTCTGCAAGAATCAAATGCCCCAGATGGACTGGGTCAAATGTCCCACCGTAAATGCCTAACTTCATCACACTTTTCTCATCATCTGGCATAGATCAAGGACTTGAATTGGTTCTATGCGAGCTTGCCTGTCGAACTGACATCAGGACTAAGCGGCAGTACCGGACAAACGATCCGAGAGCGGTATAACAGATGATGTGGGAAAAATGGAGTAACACTTCCGATTTGATAGGAAGAGCAGAAGCAGAACGCTTCTAAATCATTTTCTAAAATCGTATTCGCAACCTGCCTCGTGAAGTTCAGCGCCCTCCAGAGAGAACCGACACTTCACGGGCATTGAAACCCCGAAGGCTGGCTGCATCAAGCAACCGGAGCTTGGGAACGATCTCGGGTGGAACTCAAGTACAGAATTCCGGAGTCACTCGGTTCCACGGGATCCATGAACCGATGAGCTGCTTTGAGGACATCGCGACGACTGATCAAACCAATTACGCGACCTTTTTCCAAAACAGGCAGCCGTCGATATTGCGCCGACATAAACATTTGAGCAATCGTCAACAGGCCAGTGCCTGGTGAGACGGTCTCTGCATCGGTGTCAACAAATGCTTCGATTCGGTTTGTGGGAGTTCCACGTTCCGCAGCGTCCATGAGTAAGCTGATAGAGCTTTTCTCTGAGAAGACACCAAGGTAGCGGCCATTTCGATCAACAACAGGAGCCCCGGAAATTTTGTTCTTTACCAGTAAACTCATTACCTCAAACAAGTCCTGGTCTGGAGTCAGGCTGATGACTTTGCGTGTCATGATATCACGAGCGGTAAGCGAGTTATGAGTCATGTGAACTCCTCTCATCAAGTGCAGGGGGGGGGGGGGAACTGAATTCTCGAATGATCTTTGCGGTAGAATTACCGCCAGACAGAGATCGAAACTCGTTTGACATGCTGGCTGACATATTACCAAATTTGAGAACCGATTCTCAAACATAATTTTGAGGATTCTTGCAAAATGTGCAATTTTGATGAAAATCGCACAATTACCGTCCAATAAGCCTCGCGTGCTGCCGTGAAATTTCGACTTCAGAGACTCCCGCAAGACTGTCAGAACCGTTGTGATCTCCTCGTTTTAGAAAAACTGCGCAAGTTTTATTGGACTAAATTATTTCCAGATCAAGGTTTGCAACTCAGCCGAGACTGCGATAAGTTACGCCCACATTGGGAGGTTCAGAGGCTACCTTCCTTGCGGTGAGGCATTAGCGAACCAGGTCAGGCGGGAAACCGAGCAGCCTTAAGTTTTTGCTTCAGGTGCTTGGGAGGTAGTCTCTGAGCCTCCCTGTTTTTTTTGCGCACATCTTGCATCGTGGTCATGTTAGGTCGTGGCCATGCATCGATGGCCCACTCTCAAACTCTGTTCAGCTGCTTTGCTGGAGCATCATTCGAATTGGTTTGCACGTTCTGCCTCTTGGCGAACAGCATTTTTACTAGAACCGGTCCTGAAACTTTGCTTTTAGTGTACAAGTTGGTTTGGGATTTGCATGTGTT